>NZ_JBSFMS010000023.1:0-74134 GCF_053599675.1 Streptomyces sp. NPDC000880
CTTGATTTCAAGCCCGTCCGGCGATTGAGGACCGGAAAACGCTACGGGCGCAGTGCCCTGAGCAGCATGTCCGCCAGATGGTCCGCCACTTGCTGCGGAGTGAGCGGGCCGTCCGGCCGGTACCAGGTCGACAGATGATGGACCGACCCGAAGTGGTAGTCCACAACCAGGTCCGCGGGGGTGGCCGAGGAGAAGACCCCGCTCTGCTGGCCCTCTTCGACCAGCGCGCGGAACCGCTCATGGTAGCGGCGGCGCTCGGCACGCACCTGCTTGTGCTTCTCCGGGCTCAGATGGTGCATGGAGCGGAAGAAGATCGCGGCGTCGTCGAGGTTGTCGATGGTCGTGACGACCACATCGGCGGCGGCGCCGCGCAACCGCAGCTCGACCGGCTCGTCGGCGTCCGCGAACGCGTCGAGCCGCTCCTGCTGGAGCCGCAGCACCCGCGCGTAGACCTCCTGGAGCAGGTCTTCCTTGGAGCCGAAGTAGTGGTACAGCGCGCCCTTGGTGACGCCGGCCGCCTCGACGATCTCCTGGACCGAGGTGCGGTCGTATCCTCGCTCGGCGAAGAGCCGGGTGGCGGCGGCCAGCAGCCTCTGCGGGACGGGGGTGCCGTCCCCGTCCGTCGTCCTGGCCATTGCCGCCACCCGCCTCTCGTCAGTTCCTTGGGTTCACCCGGGGAAACGCAGTTCCCGCCTGAGGATCTTCCCACTTGTGGTCTTCGGCAGCTCCGGCAGGACCTCGACTTCGCGCGGGTACTTGTACGCCGCCAGTCGCTCCGCACAGTACGGGGAGATCTCGGCCGGTTCGGCGGTGGCCCCCGGGCGCAGACTCACGTACGCCTTGACACTCTCGCCGCGGTAGTCGTCGGGTATGCCGACCACGGCCGCCTCGCGGACCGCCGGGTGGGTGTAGAGGACGTCCTCGACCTCGCGCGGCCAGACCTTGAAGCCGGACGCGTTGATCATGTCCTTCTTGCGGTCGACGACATAGAGCCAGCCTCCGCGTCCATGAAGCCGACGTCGCCGGTGCGCAGCTCACCGTCCGGGAACGCCTCGGCGGTGGCGTCGGGGCAGCCGCCAGTAGCCGGGCACCACCTGGGCGTCGCTGAGCTGGGCGAGCCAGGGCTTGGCGGCGTAGATCGAGGTCACTGGACCGTCCCTTCCCACTTCTGCTGGATGTGGTTCATACCGGCCAGCCAGCGGTCGGGAGTGGCGGCGCGGGCCTGGTAGTACCCGGCGACCTCGGGGTGCGGAAGGATCAGGAAGCGGTCCGCTTCGATGCCCTCGAACAATGCGTCGACGACGTCCTCGGGCTCGATCGCGGTCGGCGCGAGGACCAGTTCGCCCGCCGATCCGGCCGCGGTGAGCATGTCCGTACGCACGCCCTGCGGGCAGATGGCGTGCACCTTGAGGCCGCGGTGGCGGTAACTGAGGGAGAGCCACTCGGCGAAGGCGTACGCGCCGTGCTTGGAGACGCTGTACGGGGCCGCGCCCACCATGGTGAGCAGCCCGGCGGCGGAGACGGTGGAGATGAAGCGGCCGCTGCCGCGCTCCAGCCAGTCGGGCAGCAGGGTGCGGGCGGCGCGGACGTGCGCCATGACATTGACGTCCCAGGCCGCGGCCCAGACTTCCTCGTCGGCGAAGGCGTCGCCGGGCGAGGCGAGGCCCGCGTTGGCGCAGTACACGTCGACGGTGCCATCCAGTGCGTCGCGAGCCGCCGCCACGATCTCGGAGGCATCGCCGGGGACCGCGGTCGCGCCGATCTCGTCGGCGATCGTCTTGGTCCTTGTGGGGTCGATATCGTTGACCACGACGCGGGCGCCCTCGGCCGCGAACCTGCGGGCCAGTGCGGCGCCTATGCCGCCGCCCGCGCCCGTGACCACCACTCCAGCGCCCTGCACCGTACTCATCAAGCTCCGCCTCTCTGCGCGCCGACTACCCGGACAGACTAACCAGTCGGTATGTAGCGGGGGAAGGGCGCGGGTAGGGGCGGGTACGGTCGGTACCGGGCCGCGGGTGCCGGATGCGAACCGTGGGCGCCGGGATCGTTCCCCGCACCCGCCGTGCGCGCTAGCGTGCGTGGCCATGACAGACAGCGATCACGGAGGTAACCCGATGAGCCTGTCCAGACGGGGTTTGCTGGCCGCCGCCGGCGCAGTGACTGCAGGCGGCGCGGTGGGAGCCGCGACCGCATCGCCCGCCGCCGCCCACCCGGGCCGCGGCCGGGTCCGCACCGGCTTCGACCGGCTGGCCGCCGACGGCTACCGGCTGCTGTCCGGAGAGCGGGTGGGAGTGGTCACCAACCCGACCGGGATCACCCACGACGCGCAGCACATCGTGGACGTGATGCACCCGGACAACCGGGTGAACCTGGTCGCCGTGTTCGGCCCGGAGCACGGCTTCCGCGGCACGGCCCAGGCGGGCGGCTCCGAGGGCCGCCACGACGACCCGGCGACCGGGCTGCCCGTGTACGACACGTATCTCAAGAGCGGGCAGCCGCTCGCCGACATCTTCACCGCGTCGGGCGTGCAGACGATCGTCTTCGACATCCAGGACGCCGGCGCGCGCTTCTACACGTACATCTGGACGCTCTACGACTGCATGCAAGCGGCCGCGCTCGCGGGCAAGCGCTTCGTGGTGCTGGACCGGCCGAATCCGGTGACCGGGCGGGCGGCGCTCGGGCCCGTACTGGACAAGGCCTTCGCGACCTTCGTCGGCCGCGAGCCGATCGCGCAGGCGCACGGCATGACGGTCACCGAGCTGGCAGAGCTGTTCAACGGCGAATTCCTGACGCGGCCCGTGGAGCTGGAGACGGTACGGATGTCGGGCTGGCGGCGTTCGGACTTCTTCGACGCCACGGGCCTGCCGTGGGTGCCGCCGAGCCCCAATATGCCGACGCCCGACACCGCGCTGGTGTACTCGGGCACCTGCCTCTTCGAGGGCACGAACCTGTCGGAGGGGCGCGGCACGACGCGCCCGTTCGAACTGCTGGGCGCTGAGGGCATCGACCGCCGCTGGGCGGAGGCTGCGAACGCTCTGGACCTGCCGGGTGTCCGTTTCCGCGAGGCGTACTTCGCGCCGACGTTCTCCAAGTTCCAGGGCAAGACCGCCGGCGGGGTTCAACTGCACGTCCACGACCGGGAGTCGTACGACCCGGTGCGCACGGGCATCGCCCTGCTGGTGACTGCGAAGCGGACCTGGAGCGGCTTCGCCTGGCGGCCGGACAACTGGATCGACAAGCTGACGGGCTCGACAAAGGTCCGCACGATGATCGACGCGGGGGCGGGGACGGACGAGGTGGTAGGGGCGTGGCGGGACGAACTGGCCGCGTTCCGGGCCGTGCGGAAGAGGTATCTGCGGTACTGACGGGGGCATGGGGGCCGGCCCGGGTCCGCGCCGCCGACCGGGTCTGACCGTCCGGGACCGGCCACGACCGAGCCCGGCCGACTACCGCCGAAGGTATGGCCGTCTCTCCCCTTGCGCAGGATGCTGTGGCACAAGGGGTTGAAACCGGGACAACGGGGAGGGGCAGGCCATGCTGCAGATGAGTGTGCGTCCGTACCGGGACATCACCTTCGACAAGGACGGCGACGTCGACACCGCGCAGCGCGAGCGACTGGCCGAAATGGATGTCACCGATCTGGTCATGTTCGCGCACGGATGGAACAACTCGCCCGCCATCGCGAACCGGCTGTACTCGGCCTTCTTCGCACCGTTCCCTGGGCTGCTGGCGGCCACTCCCGAGGTGCGGCTCGGATATGTGGGCGTCGTATGGCCCTCCATGAAGTTCATGGACGAGGCGATCCCCGACTTTCAGCCGTCGGCCGCCGGCCCGCTGCTGGGCTCCGGTCTTGACAAGGGCACGCGGGATGCCCTGGTCCAGCTGTTCCCCGGGCACGACGGGACGGTGGCGCGGCTGGCCCAACTGCTCGACGAACGGCCCGAGTCCGAGGAAGCGTTCGCGGAGTTCGCCGTGCTGGCAAGGCAGTTGGCCGAAGCCCCGCCCGGCGGCCTGGAGGCCGGCATCAGCGACGATCTGCCGTATGACGAGCAGGGCCCGCCCGCCGTGCTGTACGAGGACGCCCTCACGATGTGCCGGAGGTTCGCCCTGGCGCTGGAGGAGACCGGTGAGGTGACCGAGAAGGAGCCCGCCCTCTTGTCCTTCTCCTTCGGCGGCGGGCTCAAGAAGGCGTGGAAGGGCGCGAAGGAGCTGCTGCGGCAGACGACGTACTACGCGATGAAGCGGCGCGCCGGGACGGTCGGCGAGCTGGGCCTGGGCCCGCTGCTCGGACAGCTGTCCCGGTCGTCCCCCGAGGTGCGGGTGCATCTGGTCGGCCACAGCCAGGGGGCGCGGCTGGTGTCGTTCGCGCTGCGCGGACTGCCCGACGGGGTACGCAACGTAAAGTCGCTGACGCTCCTCCAGGGGGCCTTCTCGCACTATGCGTTCGCGCAGAGCCTGCCGCATTCGACGCACAGCGGCGGGGCTCTGAGCGCCATGGAGCAGCGGGTCGACGGTCCCGTGGTGGCCTGCTATTCACGGCACGACAGTGCGCTCGGGGTGATGTATCCGCTGGCATCGAGCCTGGCCGGGGACGACGCGAGTGCGGTCGGGCTCGACAAGCGCTGGTGGGCGATGGGGCACAACGGCATCCAGGCCGTACGGCCGCTGGTCCGGCTCACCCTGGAGGAGGCTCTGCGGCAGGGTATTCCCGGCTCGGGCTGCGTCAGTGTGGACACGGCGTCGGTGGTGCGGCGCGGCGGGCCGCCGTCGGGTGCGCACAGCGACATCTGTCATGAGGAGCTGGCCCGGGTGGTGCTGGCCGCGGGCCGCATCGAACGCTGAGTCGCCACTCAACGCCCCTGCGAACCAAAGCTGTTGTCACCTGGGGGACGGGAGTTCGATGGCCTGCTGATACGTCGGCCGGCTCTGCCGGCTGATCGCAGGGTGGGTGATGCCGCCCAGCGCACAGTGGATGATCGCGTCCGAGCACCACTGGTCCGGTGTCCGCGGTGGCCGGGGGATGTCCGGCGACGGCCGCAGCGCCTTGCGTACGGGGCTCGAGCGCAGCGCCATGTCGTGCAGCAGCCCGGGCGGGCAGCCGGGAATGATGGGCGGCGTATGCGAAGACCCCGGGGCCGTGTCGTGCGACATGGCCATGTCCGGTCCTCGGTCAGATCGCCCGCTCGGTGAGAATCTCGCAGATCTCGGTGTCGGCGGCGGCCATTGAGCGCGTCGAGGAGCGAGCCCGGGGGGAGGTTGGCGGCGAGGCCGCGCAGGATGTTCTCGGTCAGAGACCGGCCGCCTCGGTCTTGTGCAGGTCGCGGGCGCAGGCCGCGACGGGTGCGGGTTCGCCCAGGGCCGCGATCGGCTGTACACCGACGACGACATGCATCCGGCCACCGGGCAGCCGCTGCTCACTGAAGATCGAACTCTCCACCGGCACGCCCGGCATCGTAGGCGAAATCCGGCTGATGACTGCCATCTGATTTTTTGATGGAGCCGGATCGGGCACACGTACGTCCATTCCATGACGCAGAAGTACGAGCCGACGGAGGTGGCAGTGCGATGGCCGGTTTCCGGAGTCTTGCGAGACAGGTGCGCGACGCGCGGTGTGATCTGGCGCTCAGGCGCTATTCGCTGCGCAAGTGCCTGGAGCGATTTGCCCCCTATGGGCACCGGGCGACCTGGGATCATCTGTGCGCGAGGCACAGCATCGAGCCCGAGGACCGGGCGCCCGATCCGGCGCGGCTGGTGGCCGCGCTCGAGGAGTTGGAGCAGGCGCGGGCGGTCTGGCTCGCGTACGAAGAGAGTTTCGCGGACCGCCGCAAGCGCGAGAAGCACGACGGGCTGCGGCGGCCGGCGTCCATCGACGACTGGCACCGGCGGACCTGGGGCGGGAACGGCGTCGCGCGCTGCGAGAGGCCGGCCGCGCATCCTTCGGCGCCGCTCGACGAGGTGCTGCGGCGGCTGATAGCGGCGCTGGAGACGGAACCGGGCGCCGCATGCCCGGTGTGCGGGGGGACGCACATCGTGTGGCGGCAGGATCTGGCGAACGAGCCGTGGTTCGGGCCGGTGTGCACGGGCTGCGGCATTGTCGTGCCGCAGCCCGTTCTGACGTCCGAGGCCGTAGCGGCGGCCAAACGGGCGTGGCGCAAGGAGCTGGCGTCGGTCGCCTGAGGCGCGCGGGGGCGGTCGACGAAATCGCTGAGCCCCCGCGTTGTCAGTGGTGGCCGGCACCATCGACGGCATGATCCAGGTCTGCTTGAACGGGCCCCTTTCGGCCAGTGACGGCGCTGGCGTGCCACTGTCGCCCGGGGCGATGGCCGAGTCGGCGGCGGAAGCTGTCGCGGCCGGTGCCGCCGCGGTGCATGTGCACCCCAAGACACCGTGCGGCGACGACACCCTGTCGCCGCGCGCCCTGGCCGAGGTGCTCACGGCGATACGGGCCGCGGTGGACGTCCCCGTCGGAGTGACCACGGGCGCCCGGGCGGAGCCCGATCCCGGGCGCCGGGTGGAGCGCGTCCGCTCCTGGACGGGGATGTGGAGACCGCACCCGATCTGCTGCCGTGGGTAGACATCGAGAACATCCAGCGCTACCCCGACATCTTCGCGCCCGGCGAGCCGGTGGTCGTCACCGAGAAGCTGCACGGCTCGGCCTGCCTGCTGACGTACAGCGTCGCGAACGGCGGGAAGGTCCAGGTGTCGTCGAAGGGCTTCGGTGCGAAGGGCCTCGCGCTCACGGAGGACCCGCGCAATCTCTACTGGCGCGCGGTGCTCGCCCATGACGTCCCGGCGGTCGTGGCACGCCTCGCCGAGAAGCTGGGGGCGAGCCGGGTCGGGCTCTTCGGCGAGGTGTACGGCGCGGGGGTGCAGGACCTGGGCTATGGGGCCAATGCCCGTTCCGGGGCATTGGGTTACGCGGTCTTCGACGTATCGGCGGAGATATCCGGCCAGATCCGCTGGCTGGACCCGGCAGAGCTGCTGGAGGGTGAACTGCCGCTGGTGCCCCGGCTGTACGAGTGTCCGTACGACATCGACGAGGTGCTGGAGCTGGCGAGCGGCCAGGAGACGGTGTCGGGGCGCGAGCTGCACCTGCGCGAGGGTGTCGTGGTCCGCCCCGCTGTGGAGCGCTACAGCCCGGTGGGTGGGCGGCAGGGCGATCGCGAAGGCGGTGAGCCCCGCGTATCTGACCCGCAAGGGCGGCACGGAGTACGAGTGAGCCCGCCGGACGTGCCCGGGCCCGCCCACGGGGGTGCGGGTCCGCGCTCGATCCGCGGAAAAGGTGGGCCCGCCACGGGGGTGCGGGCCCACCATTCGCTCCTGCGCCCGCACTCGCGTGAGTTGCCGCCCTGCGGGCGGGGCCGGTCTCGCACAGGCCCGCCCGGTCTCGCGCCGCGCTCGGCGGCGAAGACCACGCGGCCGGCCCGGTGCCGTGAGCGCTCAAGGGCCGCGCAGCCGCCCGGCATCGCAGGGCACCACCCCTCGGATGGGCCCGCCTTGCTCGCCTCGGGCCCGGCGACGCCGCGCCCGCCTCGCCCAGGCGCGCGCTCCCGCCTCAGGCCTCGCACTTCCCCGGCTTCCGGCCCTCCGGGAGTAGGCGGGAGCCCGTCATCCGGTCGCCGAAGATGTCGTCCGGGTTGGACAGTACGCAGGTCTCCAGCGAGAGGCAGCCGCAGCTGATGCAGTCGGTGAGGTGGTCACGGAGGCGGCCGAGTTGCTGGATGCGCTGGTCGAGTTCCGTGCGCCATGCCTCGGACAGCCGCGCCCAGTCCTCCCGGTCCGGCGTGCGCTCCTCCGGGAGTTCGGCGAGGGCCTTCCGGATCGTCGCGAGGGGGATGCCGACGCGCTGCGCGGCGCGGACGAAGGCGACGCGGCGCAGCGCGTCCCTGCTGTAGCGGCGCTGGTTTCCGCTGGTCCGGCGGCTGCTGATCAGGCCCTTGGACTCGTAGAAGTGGAGGGCGGACACCGCCGCGCCGCTGCGCGCGGACAGCTGGCCGACCGTGAGCTCGTGAATCGACTCGGGAATCTGTGGCACTCCTCGAAGCCTACTGGTGGTCGACCACTGGTCGTTGGCCGCTGGTCGTTCGCCACTGGGCGTGCGTTGACAGAGCGCGCACACCCAACCATGCTGAGCAAGCGCTTAGACGAGAGCTTGAACGCTTGAGAGGCAGGGACCAGGGACATGGCTGAGCCGAGGATCTTCACCTCCGCCGACGAACTGCGCGCCGGGGTCGGCGAGCAGCTGGGTTACAGCGACTGGCTGGAGATCGAGCAGAAGCGGATCGATCTCTTCGCCGAGGCCACGGGCGACCACCAGTGGATCCACGTGGACCCCGAGCGCGCGGCGAGCGGCCCCTTCGGCACGACGATCGCGCACGGCTATCTCACACTGTCGCTGCTGCCGACCCTCGTGCCGCAGGTCCTGCGCGTCGAGGGCATGAAGATGGGCATCAACTACGGGGCCAACAAGGTCCGCTTCCCCGCCCCCGTGCCGGTGGGCTCGCGGCTGCGCGCCACCACGGTCCTGCAGAACGTCGAAGAGGCGGGCGGCGGCGTGCAGGTGACCGCACTCGTCACGGTCGAGCGCGAGGGTGGCGACAAGCCGGTGTGCGTGGCCGAGTCGGTGTCCCGCTACTTCTTCTGAGCCGCCGGCCTACTTCTGAGCGGTGACCATCCGCCGGACGAGGTCGGCGTAGAGCGCGCCGACCTCGTCGGGCGTCCTGCGCCCCTTGGTGTTGAACCAGCGCGCCACGTCGATGCAGAGCGACAGCACGGCCACGGTCGTGCCTGGCACGTCCGGGACGTCGAACTCCCCCGACTCCACCCCCTCGCGCAGAATCCCGCGTACGACGGCGTCGCTGCGGCGGCGCAGCTCCACGATCTCGGAGCGGTGTTCGTCGGAGAGCGCGTCGAGTTCGTACTGCACCACGCGCGCGGTGTTGTGCCGGCCGGCGTGCCAGCGGACGAAGGAACTCACGGCTTCGGCGAGCCGCTCGGAGGGCGTGCCCTCGGTGCCGGCCGCCGCCGACAGGACCGCCAGAGCCTTTTCGTGCCCGATCCGGCTGATCCGGTGGAGCAGCTCTTCCTTGGTCTTGTAGTGGATGTAGAGCGCGGCTGGGCTCATCCCGGCGCGGCCCGCGATGTCCCGGGTCGTCGTCGCGTGATAGCCCCGCTCGGCGAAGGCATCGACGGCGGCGACGAGCAGCTTCTTCGCCGCCTCGGGCGTGACCTCGTCCCACGGCATGTCCTCGCCCGCCGTGTTCTCCGCCGTACTCATCGCTCGCCCCTTCCGTTCAGCAGAAGGCACACCCTACCCCGCCGGTGAGCAAGCGCTTAGCGCTTGGGGTCAGAGCTTCGAGAAGGGGTCGTGGTCGGCGAGCAGCTTCTCCAGCCTGGCCTGGTCGACGCGGCTGACGATCTGCCCGGCCTCCTGACGGTCCCTGATCACCTTGGCCAGGGTGAACGCCGACGTCGTGAGGTAGAGGACTGCGATGGCGAGAAAGCCGCGCACCCAGGCGTCCGCGTCGAGATAGAGGATGCCGAGGCTGACGGCCGCCAGGGCCACGGCGAAGGAGGCGACTGCCTGTCCGTAGAAGGCCGTCGTGCTCTGCTGCTTGACCGGTGTCTCACTCATGCCCGTCAGCATCGGCGGGTGCGGCCCCCGCCACATCCGCTCCCGTACTCACTGACCTACTCAAAGGCTCCGGCACCAAAAGGCTCCGCGCTGAAGGCCCCGGGATTCAGAAGGCGGAGACTCCGGTCAGCGCGCGGCCGATGATCAGTTTCTGTATCTGGCTGGTGCCTTCGTAGAGGGTCATCACACGGGCGTCGCGCAGCAGCTTTCCGACCGGGTACTCGTCGATGTAGCCGTAACCGCCGAAGACCTGCAGGGCGTTGTTGGCCGCGCGCACCGCCGCCTCGGACGCGAAGAGCTTCGCCTGGGACGCGGCGGTGGCGAAGTCCTCGCCCCGGTCGATCAGGTCGGCGACCCGCCAGGTCAGCAGACGGGCCGCGGCCACGTCGACGGAGATGTCGCTGATCAGCTCCTGCACCAGCTGATACGAGGCGATGGACTTGCCGAACTGTTCGCGCTCTCCCGCGTAGCCGACGGCCGAGTCGAGGGCGGCCTGCGCGATGCCGACACAGCCCGCCGCGACCGACATCCGCCCCTTGGCGAGCGCGGACATGGCGACGGAGAAGCCCTTGCCCTCGGGCCCGAGCATCGCGGCGGCGGGCACCCGGACGCCGTCGAGCACCAGCTCGGCGGTGGCCTGGCCGCGCAGGCCGAGCTTTCCGTGGATGGTGCGGCGGGTCAGCCCCGGGGTGTCCGTGGGCACCAGGAAGGCGGAGACGCCCTTGTGTCCGGGCGTGTCATTGGTACGGGCGAACAGGAGCACCACATCGGCCCAGGTGCCGTTGGTGATGAACATCTTCGAGCCGTTGATGACGTAGTCGTCGCCGTCACGCACGGCCTTGGTGGTCAGATTTCCGGCGTCGGACCCGGTCCCCGGCTCGGTGAGCCCGAAACAGCCGAGTGCCTCACCGGCCGTGAGCCGTGGCAGCCAGTGGCGCTTCTGAGTCTCGTCGCCCCAGGCCGCGACAGCCTTGGTGACCAGACCCAGCGATACGGACACGATGCCGCGCACCGATGAGTCACCGCGTCCGAGCTCCTCGGTGACCAGGCAGTACGCCAGATGGTCGCCGCCCGAGCCGCCGTACTCCTCGTCGATCGTGAGCCCGAGGAAGCCGAGCGCGCCCAGCTTCTTCACGATCGACCCGTCGACGCTCTCGGCACGGTCCCACTCGACGACGTTCGGGGTGATCTCGCGGTCGACGAAGTCCTTGGCCAGCTGCCGTACGGCTGCCTGCTCCTCGCTGAGCTCCAGGTTCATGCGCCACACCCCACTTTTAACTATCACTGCTAGTTTCTTGTTGGCAGGCCCTACTATGTGCCGCATGGCCCGCCCGCGCAAGCCCCTCCTCAGTAGAGAACGCATCGTCGAGACGGCGAGCGCGCTCGTGGACGCCGAGGGTCTCGACGCCGTCTCCACCCGGCGGCTCGCGGCCGAGCTCGGCGTCAGCGGCCCCTCCCTCTACAACCACTTCCGCAACAAGGACGAGATCCTCGACGCCGTCGCCGACGCGGTCAGCGCGCAGGTCGATCTGTCGATGTTCGAGGAGGACGACGAGCGGGACTGGCGCACCGCGCTGCACGACTGGGCCGTCTCCTACCGCGCGGCCCTGACCGCCCACCCCAACACCGTGCCGGTCCTGGCCCGCGGCCCAGGACGCCGCCCGGCCGGCCTCAGGGTGGCGGACGCGGTCTTCGGCGCGATGGTCCGCGCGGGCTGGCCACCGGCCCAGGCGACGTACATCGGCGCTCTGATGCGGTACTTCATCACCGGCTCGGCGCTCGGCTCCTTCGCCCGGGGCTTCGTCGACGACGAGACGGCGTACGACCCGGCCGACTATCCGCACCTCGGCCAGGCGCATCTGCTGGCCGAGCGGCAGCAGAAGGTGGACGAGGGCGCGTTCGAGACGGGGCTGCGTGCACTCATCGACGGCCTGGCCGTGCAGTACGCGGCGCTGGCGCGTGCCTGACCCGCGCGGCGGCACCTAGCCGGGGATATTGCGGTGAGCGCCGAAGGGTCGAGCCCGTACGGTCGGCCCATGACGAACTCCTCGCCCTCCGCCCACCGGTCGCAGTGGCCCGCCCTGGCCGCCGCGGGCGTCACCGTCGTTCTGTGGGCCTCTGCCTTTGTGTCGATCCGCAGCGCCGGCCAGGCGTACTCCCCCGGCGCGCTGGCCCTGGGACGGCTGCTTGCCGGGTCCCTGGCTCTCGGCTGCGTCCTGCTGATCCGGCGCGAGGGACTGCCGCCGCGTGCCGCCTGGCCCGGGATCGCCATATCCGGGCTTCTCTGGTTCGGCGTCTACATGGTGGTCCTCAACTGGGGCGAGCAGGAGGTCGACGCGGGCACCGCGGCGATGGTCGTGAACATCGGCCCGGTCCTGATCGCGCTGCTCGGCGCGCGGCTGCTGGGCGAGGCGCTGCCGTCGCGGCTGCTGGCCGGGATGGCAGTGTCTTTCGCGGGAGCGGTGACCGTGGGACTTTCGATGTCGGGCGAGGGCAGCGCCTCCACGCTGGGTGTGCTGCTGTGCCTGCTGGCGGCAGTGGGGTACGCGGGCGGAGTGGTGAGCCAGAAGCCCGCACTGGCGCATGCGAGCGCGCTCCAGGTGACGACGTTCGGGTGCCTGGTCGGCGCGGTCGCCTGTCTGCCGTTCATCGGGCAACTGGTCTCCGAGGCCGAGCGGGCGCCGCTGTCGGCCACACTCAACATGGTCTACCTGGGCGTGTTCCCGACCGCCCTCGCGTTCACGACTTGGGCGTACGCTCTGGCCCGTACGACCGCGGGACGGATGGGCGCGACGACCTACGCCGTGCCGGCGCTGGTGGTGCTGATGTCGTGGCTGGCGCTGGACGAGGTGCCGGGCTGGCTGACTCTGGCGGGCGGCGCGCTGTGCCTGGCCGGAGTGGCCGTCTCCCGCAGCCGGTCCCGGCGAGTGGCCGCCCCCGCCTCGCCCTCACAGGCTCTGGCGGGGGAGCCCACAGCCGCGGACCCGGGGACGCCGGAGCCCGACGCGCCCGGGGTCCGGGGCCGTCGGAGCTGACCGGCGCTCTCCCGCAGCCGGCGGTGTGTCCCCGTGACGTGAGTGAGTGCGGCCGCCCCGGCGGGGGAAGTAGGGACGGCCGCGCACAGGGGTCTCACGTGCGAGAGGCGCGAACGGTTCACTCCTGGGCGGCGGCCCCGCCGGCAGTCCGGGCGGCGGCCCGAGTCGCCAGAATCTTGATCGAGATGAGCGCGACGACAGCGAGGCCGATGATGTAGGCGGACACAGCCATCGACGTGCCGGTGGCCTCCAGGAGCAGGACCATCATGAACGGGGCCAGTCCGCCGCCGAACACCGCCGCGATCTGGTAGCCGAGCGAGGCTCCCGTGTAGCGCATCTCGGCGGTGAACAGCTCGGCGAAGAGGGCGGCCTGCGGGCCGTACATGATGCTCAGGAAACAGCTGGTGACGAAGGTGCCGACGCCCAGCCAGAGCAGCGACTTGGTGTCGATCAGCAGGAACATCGGGATCGCCCAGACCAGCAGCCCGACCGCGCCGAAGGCATAGATACGCAGCCGCCCGATGCGGTCGGAGAGCGCGGCTGCCGCGGGTATCAGCGCCAGTTGGGTGAGGCTGACGCAGAGCGACACGGTGAGCACGGCGCTGCGCTTCATGTCGAGTTCGCGGGTCGCGTAGTCGAGCACGCCGGTGATGATGATGTAGAAGGTCGCGGTGTTGACCGCGAACGAGCCGCCGGCCAGGAAGACAGTGCCGAGGTGCTCCCGCAGGATCGTGCGCAGCGGCGAGCGGGGTTCGCCCTTCTCCTGCGCGGCCAGGGCGTGTTCGGCCGCGCGGAACTCCGGGGTCTCCTCCACCCGGGTGTGGATGAACCAGGCGAGCGCGAGCACCAGGAAGCCGACGAAGAAGGGGACGCGCCAGCCCCAGGCGGCGAAGGTGGAGTCGCTGGTGAGGGCTCCGGCGACCAGGAAGACGGTGTTGGCACTCACCACACCGATGGGGACACCGAGTTGGACGAGGCTGCCGTACAGCCCGCGCTTGCCCTCGGGGGCGTACTCCGTGGCCATCAGCATCGCGCCGCCCCACTGGGCGCCGACCGCGATGCCCTGGACGACGCGGAAGAGCACCAGCAACACGGGGGCGGCGATGCCGATCGTCTCGTACGTCGGGAGCAGGCCGATTCCGGTGGTGGCGAGGCCCATCAGGGTCAGCGCGAGGACCAGCATCGGCTTGCGGCCGCGCTTGTCGCCGAGCTGGCCCGCGATGATGCCTCCGATGGGGCGGGCGAGGAAGCCGACGGCGAAGGTGGCGAAGGCGGCGAGCACGCCGGCCGACGAACTGCCGGCGGGGAAGTACAGATCGCCGAGAACGAGGGCGGCGGCGATGCCGAAGACGAAGTAGTCGTACCACTCGACGGCGGAGGCGAGGGCGGCCGCGGTGGCCACGCGGCGACGGCGGGGATCCGCGATGGGGGCGGTGAGCGATGGGGCGGTGTCCATACTGTGCACACTCCGATGGGTACGGGGACGAGGAGTGCGGGGAACATACCGACTGGTGGGTATGTGGTCAACGGTTTGCGCAGGTGGTTGCATCAGACAGCGGCTGCTCATTCCCGCGATGTCGATCTCTGCGGAGGGCGGCCGCCTTCTTCGGTGCTGTCGACGCCGCCGTCCCCTCCGGCCTCGCTGCGGTGAGGCGGGTCCGGAGGACACCACCGCCGGCGTTGGCTCAGGGGCAGCTACGGCCGGGCAGGCCCCGTCGAAGCACGGACGACGAGGTCGCAGCCCAGAAGCAGCGACCGCGGTGGGCCTGGCTGCTCGACGCATTCGAGCAGCATGCGGGCCGCGGCCACCCCGATCTCGCTCTGCGGTACATGAACGGTGGTCAGCGGGGGGTTCAGCCGCGACAGGAACGGCATGTCGTTGAAGCCGATGACGGACATGTCATCGGGGCAGAGCATCCCGGCGGCGTTCAACGCGTCCAGCGCGCCCAGTGCGAGCAGGTCGTTCGCGGCGAACACCGCCGTCGTACCTGCCGAACCCTCGAGCAACTGCCGCATGGCGCTCTCGCCGGCCGTCTCGCTGAAGGAGTCTGCGAATACGACAGGGCACGCGGAGGGATCCAGCCCGTTGCGGTCGCACGCGTCGACGAACGCGCGGTAGCGGACCAGGCCGGTCGACAGCTCCTGGGGGCCTGCGATGTGAGCGATGCGCCGGTGCCCCAGCGACACGAAGTGGGCGACGGCGGCGCGCACGCCCGCGGCCTCGTCACCGGCCACGGACGGTACGTGATGGCTGTCCATGACCCGGTTGACCAGCACCATCGGCACACCATCGGCAGCAGCGGCCTCCAGGAGCGGATGCTTGCGGCGAGCGGTCGCCACGATGAAACCGTCGCACTGGCGTCCGCGGAGTTCGGCGAACAGATGCCGCTCCTTGTCCTGATCGTTGTCGGTGTTGACCAACAGGGCCGAGCACCCCGCAGAGGCGAGGACCTTCTCCACTCCGCGCACGATGGGCGGGAAGAGGGGGTTGGTCAGGTCCGGGATGAGCACCGCGATGATGTTCGAGCGGCGGGTGCGCAGCGCACGAGCGACTGAATTGGCCTGGTAACCCAAGCGGTCAGCCGCCTTCTGGACTCGCCGAGCGGTCTCGGCCGAGACGCGGCCGCGGGTCTTCGGGTTCAGGGCCTTCGACGCGGTCCCGGGATGCACTCCGGCCGCTCGCGCCACGTCGCTGAGGCTTGTCATGCCCGAATCCTAAGAGGTCCGGTGAACAGCGGCAATGGATTGCGATGGATAGGGCCACCCACACCCTTGACAGGCCTGTAACGCAGTTCTAACGTCGCGGCAACCGATTGCGGTGGCGTCACGGGATCACCGTCTGGGCCCGTGGCGGGATGGTCATCAGTTCCAATCTTCTGAGGAAGAGAGTGACTTGCGATGTATGGCAATCGTTTGCCGCGGAGCGTGTTCCGCGCCGGCCCAAGCCCCCGGCAGCGGACGCGGGCGCACCGCTTTCTCCCGCCTGCGGTGGCCGCGGCCGCCTGCCTGGCGCTGGCCGCGTGCGGCCCGGCCACCGGCGGCTCCAGTCAGGGCTCGTCGTCGAAGGACACGCTGACCGTCGGAGTGTCCTTGTCGCTCACTGGCGACTTCGCCGATCCCGGCAAGGCCGCCAGGCGCGGCTATGAGCTGTGGGCCGACGATGTCAACTCCCGCGGCGGCGTCCTGGGCCGCAAGGTCGTCGTGAAGATCGTCGACGACACCTCGAACCCCAACCAGGTGACGACGAACTACACCAACCTCATCACGAAGGACAAGGTCGACCTGGTCTTCGGCCCCTTCTCCAGCATGCTGACCATCCCGGCCTCACAGGTCGCCAAGCGCTACAACTACGCCTTCCTCGAGCCGGCGGGCGGCGGCCCGACGGTGTTCGAGCAGAAGCTGAACAACCTGTTCTTCGTCCAGCCCGCCGCGATCGTCAAGCAGGGCGACATCTTCGTGGACTACGTGCTCAGCCTTCCTGCCGCGCAGCGGCCGAAGACCGCAGCCTACGCGGCGCTGGACGACCCGTTCGCGACTCCGCTGGCGGACAACGTCCGTAAGCGGTTGGAGGGCGCCGGTATCAAGACCGTCTACTCCGAGACCTACCCCGACAGCCTGACCGACTTGACGCCGGTCATCACCAAGGTCGCCGCTGCCAAGCCCGATCTGGTCGTCGGCGGTACGCAGTCCGAGGACGCGTACGCACAGGTAAAAGCCATGATCCAGCTCGGGTTCAACCCGAAGTGGCTGTTCTTGTCCAACGGGGCCAACAACCCGTTGGAATTCCCCGACAAGGTCGGCGCGGAGAACGTCAACGGCATCTTCTCCACCGGTGACTGGTACGCGGGATCCACGCAGCAGGGCGCCGCCGAATTCGTGAAGGCGTACCTCAAGAAGTACGGCGGCAAGGAGACCGGCATCGACACGACCAGCGCCGAGGCGTACTCCGCCGGCGTGCTCGTCGAAGAAGTGGCCAGGAAAACCAACAAGATCGACAACGCGACCCTCATATCGGCCCTGCACTCGGGCACATGGTCGACCCCGATAGGCGACCTCTCGTGGGACGCCAATGGTGAGCCGCAAGGTCGCTACACCCTGGTGCAGTGGCAGAAGGAGCGCCTGACGCCGGTCTTCCCGACGGGTGTCGCGGCCGCCCAGCCGCTCACGGCCAAGCCGGCGTGGGGGGGTTGAGCCGCTCGTGCACACCCTCATCCAGGCGGTCATCCTCGGTGTCCTCACCGGCGGCGTGTACGCGCTGATGGCCAGTGGACAGACGCTGATTTTCGGCATCATGCGCGTGGTCAACCTGGCGCAGGGCGCCATGGTGGTACTGAGCGCCTACCTTTCCTACACGCTCTTCACCTGGGCCGGCATCGACCCCTTCCTCAGCATCCTCATCACGGCACCGCTGATGTTCCTGCTCGGGGTCACCGTGCAGTGGGTCTTCCTGCGCCCGCTGAAGGCGGGCGAGGGCGAGTTGAGCCTGCTGGTCATGTTCGCCTTCGCGCTGGGCATCGAAGGAGTGCTGGCCGTGGCGTACAAGACGACCTACAGGTCCATCAACACCAGCTACCGCGATGCCGCGTGGGTCGTCGGGGACTACCGGCTCTCGGTGACGCGGCTTGCCGCGTTCGCTCTGTCCCTGGCCGTCCTGGGCGGGCTCTGGCTGCTGCTGCACCGCAGCCGGTTCGGCGCCTCTGTCCGGGCCACGGTGCAGAACCCGACTGCGGCGCGCCTGTTGGGGGTCAACCCCGAACGGGTCTCCGCTCTCGGCTTCGGCCTGGGCGCGGCAACCGCGTGCGCGGCCGGCTCGGTGTTCGGCCTGGTTTACCCCTTCAACTCCGCCAGCCACTACGACCTCATCGCCCGGTTGCTGGCAATCGTCGTCCTCGGTGGGCTCGGCAGCCTGGGCGGGGCCGTGGCCGCGAGTGTGCTGATGGGTGTCGCCGAGGCCGTGGTGGCCGCGACCTGGTCGCCGGTCTGGGCCAGCTTCACGTTCTTCGTGGTGCTGCTGGTCGTCCTGCTGGTGCGGCCGCGTGGCCTGTTCGGCGCGCAGATGCGGGGCGCGCTGTGAGCACTTCGGCAACCTCATCGGCGAGTGCACCCGCAGCCTCGATGCCCCGAGCGCTGCTGTCCGTCTCCCGGCTGCGCGCCGCGGTACCCGTCGCGGTCTTCGGAGCGCTTCTTGCCGCGCCGTGGACAGTCGGCGAGCAGTGGATCCTCAACCTGCTGGTGTTCACCCTCATGTCGGCCGCCATGGCGAGCGCATGGAATCTGGTCGGCGGCTTCGCCGGCTATCCCTCGCTGGGACATGCCGCGTTCTTCGGAGTGGGCGCCTACACCGAAGCCATCTGGTTCCACCACAACCCGCCGACGTCCGGGTGGGAGCCGTTCCTCGCGCTGCCGGTCGTCGCGGTGCTCACGGCCCTGGTCGGGCTGCCGGTGGCGTGGGTCGCGATGCGCACTCGGGCGGCGACGTTCGCCATCGTCACCATCACGCTGGTCTTCGTCGCCCAGACCATCGCCTACAACGCCCGCGGACTGACTGGCGGCGCCCAAGGCATCGGAATCCCACCGGCGCCCTTCGATGCGGCCTACTACGCCTTCCCCTTCTACTACGTCCTTGTCGCGGTACTCGCGATCGCCGTCGCCATCACGGCGTTCGTCCAACGCTCGCGGCTCGGGCTCGTGCTGGCCAGTGTCCGCGACGACGAGGACAAGGCGCGCGGTGTCGGTGCGCCGACCACGCTCGCCAAACTCGCCGCGTTCGCCTTGTCGGTCGGCATCACCGGCGCGGTCGGCGCGGTGTGGGCGTACTACGTCTCCTTCGTCTACCCACCGTTCGCCGTCGACCCGCTGGTGACCATCGGCATGGTCCTCATGGTGTATCTGGGCGGGCGGGCCATCTTGTGGGGCCCGGTGCTGGGCGCCTTCCTCGTCGTGCCGGTGCAGCAGTACCTCGCCTACCGTCTCGGAGCGAATTCGCTGTACCTCGTCGGATACGCCGCGCTGTTCCTGGTCGTCATGCTGGTTCTGCCCAGGGGAATCCTTCCGTCGATCAGCGACTGGCTCACCGCACGACGGCAGCGCGCCGGTGGGGCCGCCACCGCACCGGGCGGCGAACGCGACGTCCACGGCGCGGGAGAGCCCGGCCCGGCGCCACCGGCCGAAGCCACCGGTGCGAAGCCGTCCCGGCCTGTGCCGTCCAGCGGACGTCAGGTGACGGCAACGACCGGTTCCGGTTCTGATTCTGGTTCTGATACCGGCAAGCATCCGACGGGAGAGCAGGTGAGCGACCGATGAGTGCGCTGCTCGAGGTCCGCAATGTCACCAAGTCCTTTGGCGGAGTGCAAGCGGTCCGGAACTGTTCCTTCGAGGTCGAGCAAGGCTCGGTCACCGCTCTCATCGGGCCCAACGGGTCCGGTAAGACGACCGCGTTCAACATGATCACTGGGTATCTCGGCGCGGACGCAGGCTCGGTGCGCTTCGCCGGCGTCGACTACCGCAAGCCCGACCCGGCGGTGCTGTACCGCCGTGGCCTGACCCGCACGTTCCAGCAAGCGCGGATCTTCTCATCGCTCAGCGTGCGGGAGAATCTGGTCGCCGCTGCCGGTCACCGCTGGACCGGACTGCTCGGACCGCGCGCCGCCCGAAGGGACGTGGAACGGGCCGACGCGCTGCTGGAGGACTTCGGCCTGGCCGCCAAGGCGGAACTGGCCGCCGCGGACCTGTCCTACGGACAACGCAAACTGTGCGAGTTCGCCGCCGTGCTCATGTCCGATCCCTCCCTGGTCCTGCTGGACGAGCCGACTGCGGGAGTGAACCCGGTGATGATCGAAGCGATGGAACGCCACATCAGGGCGAGGAACGCCGCCGGAGTGACGTTCCTCGTCGTCGAACACGACATGCCGCTCGTCATGCGCCTGTGCGACCCCGTGATCGTCCTCGACCGCGGCTGTCCCATCGCGACCGGCACGCCGGCGCAGATCCAAAGCGACCCGCAGGTCCTCGACGCCTATCTGGGGGAATAGCCCATGACCCATCCCTCATCGAAGCCGCACGAGCGCGCGGCGGCAGCCGCCGGCAACGCGCCGGAGCGGCAGGAGCTTTTGCGGCTGGACGGGGTCACCGCCGGCTACGGTGCCGGCCTGATCCTGCGCGGTGTCGACCTCGCCCTGACCGCCGGCCAGGTGACGTGCCTGATCGGGCCCAACGGGTCGGGTAAGTCCACCACGCTCAAGACGGTCTCAGGTCTGCTCAAGCCGGTCGAGGGCACCGTCACCTTCCGCGGCGAGGACATCACCCGCCTCAGCGCACGGCAACGGCTCATGCGCGGCATCGTCCACGTGCCTCAGGACCGCAGTCTGTTCCCCGCGATGACGGTGCGTGAGAACGTGCAGATGGGCGGCTATGTGCTGCGTGACCGTCGGCTCCTTGCACGGCGGTGGGAGGAGATCGCCTCCTCGTTCCGCCTGATCGCCGAACGGGCAGGCGCCCACGCCGGCTCCCTGTCCGGCGGCGAGCAGAAGACGGTCGAGATCGCTCGGACGCTCATGCTCGATCCCGCCCTCATCCTCCTCGACGAACCGTCCATCGGCCTGGACCCCAAGTCACGCACCGCGGTGTTCAAGAATGTTGCCGAGCTGGCAGCATCCGGACGCACCATCCTCCTCGTCGAGCAGAACGCCCGCTCGGGGCTGGCGGTCTCCCAGACCGGTGCCGTCCTCGAAGCGGGACGAGTCGCCCTGACCGGTTCGGGATCCGACCTGCTCACCGACCCCGAGGTCGGCCGGTTGTACCTGGGAGCCGGCACCGCCGTGGCCGGAACCACGCCCTAGGACCTCCCTCGCGTGGGCGCAGCGTCGCCGCGCACGGACCTCTGCTGACTCGCGCCACGAGCCCGGTCCGGCCGTGGCCCGGACTCTTGAAAAGGGATCTCCTCATGACTGACTCCGCCAGTAAGCCCACCATCGGCTGGGCAGGCACCGGACGCATGGGATACGCCATGGTCGCGCGCCTGCTCAAGGCCGGTCACGACGTCACCGTCTACAACCGCACGCGAGCCAAGTGCGAGCCGCTGGCCGGCCTCGGAGCGACCATCGTGGACACCGTCGCGGCACTCGCCGACCGGGACGTCGTCTTCATCATGGTCAGCGCCAGTAATGACTTCGCCGAGGTGACCGTCGGCGAGCAGGGCATTCTGCGTCAGCCGTCCAAGCCGCGCGTCCTCGTCGACTGTTCCACGGTGTCCGCCTCGGTGTCGGCCCAAGTGCGAGAAGAGGCCGAGCAGTCCGGTACGTCCCTTCTGGCGGCTCCGGTCTCGGGCAATGCGAAGGTGGTCAAGGCCGGCAAGCTGTCCATGGTTGTCTCCGGCCCCCGCGATGTCTTCAACGAGGTGGAGCCGCTACTGACGACCATCGCGCGCGCCGTGACGTACGCCGGTGAGGGGGAAGTCGCGCGCCTGGTCAAGCTCGCGCACAACATCTTTCTGGGCGTGGTCACCCAGGCGATGGCGGAGATCACCGTCCTCGCCGAGAAGGGCGGCGTCAGCCGCGCGGCGTTCCTGGACTTCCTGAACGACTCGGTCATGGGGTCGGTTTTCACCCGGTACAAGACGCCCGCGTTCGTCAACCTCGATCTGGCCCCCACGTTCACGCCCGAACTGCTGCGCAAGGACTTCGATCTCGGCCTGGCCGCGGCGCGTGAGCTGGAGGTTCCCATGCCGGTCGCGTCGCTCACCCATCAGCTGGTGCAGCACTCCATCGGCCGGGGCCACCGGGACACCGATTTCGCCGTTCTGCTGCTCGAGGCGGCACAGGCCGCCGGACTGACGCTGTCCCCGGAGCGGACCGAGGTCGGCGACGGCCTGGATGCCACGCCTTGAGGCGCCGGCGGTCGGCGTGATAGCTCGGCGCAGGCGGCTGGGGCCGCCCGCGCCGAGCCAATACGACGACGCCTGTGACGGGCCCTCTCACCTGCCCGGCGGGAAACGATCTTGGGGTACGTGGGAGAAGGCGCGGGGTCTGGGGTGGAGCCCCCGTCAGAAGACGACCAGCGCCCTGCCGCCCTTGCCCGCGAGCATGTCGTCGAAGGCCGCGGGGATTCCGGCGAGTCCGATCCGCGCGGTCACCAGGCTGCCCAGGTCCAGGCGGCCGGCGCGGATGTGGTCCGCCAGCACCGGCAGGTCACGGGCCGGGTCACTGTTGCCGTACACGCAACCGGAGAGCGTACGGCCCCAGTGGAAGATCTCCAGCGCGTTGAAGGTGACCTGCTGGTCCTTGCCACCGATGCCGACGACCGTTGTGCGGCCGCCGCGGCGGGTGGATTCCCAGGCGGTGCGGATGGTGGCGCCCCGGCCCACGCACTCGATCGCGACGTCCGCGCCCTGGCCGCCGGTGAGGGCCCTGATCTGCTTTGCGGTGGTGTCGGAGGCGACGACGTACTCCGTCGCGCCTGCCTGCCGCGCGAGTTCCTCCTTCTGCGGGGACACATCGACGGCGATGATCGTCGACGCGCCCGCGATCCGGGCGGACTGGAGGGTGGCGAGGCCGACGCCGCCGACGCCGAAGACCACCACCGACTCGTCCGTGCGGACGCGCGCGGAGTGGTGGATCGCGCCGTACCCGGTGAGGACCGCACAGCCGAGCAGCGCGGCGTCGGTGAGCGGGACGCCGTCCGGGACCGGCAGGACGCAGTTCGCGCCGACGACACTCTCCTCGGCGAAGGCCGCGACGTTCAGACCGGGGTGCAGCTCGGCGCCGTCGGCGGTGCGGGCGTAGACGCTTGCCGCGCCCGCCAGCGCGTTGGCGCACAGCCAGACCTCGCCGATCCCACAGTGGTGGCAACTCCCGCAGGAGGGAGCCCAGTTGAGGACCACACCGTCGCCGACGGCGACATGGGTGACGTCCTCGCCGACGGAGAGGACCGTGCCCGCGCCTTCGTGGCCAAGTACGCAGGGCGTCGGTACGCGCATAGTGCCGTTGGACAGGGACAGATCGGAGTGGCAGACCCCGGCGGCGGCGAGGCGCACCCGCACCTGGCCGGGGCCGGGCTCGGGCAGTTCGATGTCGGTGATCTCCAGCGGAGAGCCGACGGCGGGCAGTACGGCGGCACGGACCATGGTACGAAACTCCCGGCTCAGAACTGGAGGGACTTGGTCTGGAGGTACTCGGACAGACCGTGCGGGCCGAGCTCGCGGCCCACCCCCGACTGCTTGTAACCGCCGAACGGGGCGAGGGGGTTGAAGCGGCCGCCGTTGATATCGACCTGTCCGGTGTCCATCCGGCGGGCGAAGGCGGCGGCCTCCGCCTCGTCGGCCGCCCAGACCGCGCCCGCGAGGCCGTAGACCGTGCCGTTGGCGATACGGAGCGCGTCCTCCTCGTCCGCGTACTCGATCATGGAGACGACCGGGCCGAAGATCTCCTCCTGGGCGATGGTCATCTCCACAGTGACATCGGCGAAGACGGTGGGGCTGACGTAGTAGCCCGTCTCGTGCGGGGCGGCGGGGCCACCCGCGACAAGGCGGGCTCCCTCGGCGACGCCCTTCTCGATATAGCCGCGCACGCGCTGCTGCTGCTTGGCGTTGACCAGTGGGCCGACCCGCTCGCCCGGTACGTACTTGGCGACCGCGGCCGCCGCGAGTGCCACCGCCTCCTCGTACTGGTCCTTGTGGACCAGTATCCGGGTCCACGCGCTGCACGTCTGGCCGGAGTTGGACATCACGTTGGCGATGCCGACTTTGACGGCCTTGGCCAGGTCGGCGCTCGGCAGGATGACATTGGCGGACTTGCCGCCGAGTTCCAGGGCGACCCGTTTGACGGCGGCCCCTGCTGTCGCGCCGATCTGCCTGCCGACCGCGGTGGAGCCGGTGAAGGAGACGAGATCCACGTCCTCGTGCGCGGCGAGTGCCTGTCCGGCGACCGGTCCGAGGCCCGTCACCAGGTTGAACACCCCGGCGGGCAGTCCGGCCTCGTCGACGGCCTCGGCGAAGAGCTGCGCGGTCAGCGGGGTGTCCTCGGCGGGCTTGAGGACTACGGTGCAGCCCGCCGCGAGAGCGGGGGCCACCTTGGCGACGATCTGGTGCAGCGGGTAGTTCCAGGGCGTGATGGCACCGACCACGCCGACCGGCTCCAGCAGCACGGTGGAGTTGCCGATCTTCTCCTCGAAGGAGTACGAAGCGGCCAGCTCCGCATACGAGCCGGCGACCAGGACCGGCACACCCGCGTGGACCGTCTGCGACAGAGCCGGCGGCGCGCCGAGCTCGGCTGTGACGGTCTCGGCGATCTCGTCCGCGCGGGCCACAAGCACATCGCGCAGTGCGGCGATCCTGGCCGCGCGCTCGGCCGGCCCGGTGGCGGCCCAGCCGGGGAACGCGGCGCGGGCGGCGCGTACGGCGGCGTCGACGTCCTCGGCCGTGCCGGCCGGGACATGGGCGATGACCTGCTCGTCCGCCGGGTTCACCACGGCGATGGTGTCCGGGCCTGCGGCGGGCCGCCACTGGCCGCCGATGTACATCCCGTCGTGGGCCTTCATCGCACTCCTCCAGAGCCTGCGGTTGTCGTCCGCACCCCAAACTAGCGGTGTTAGTTTTTGGACGCCAGGGGCACCTGGAGCGTAGCCGGGACCCTCAGGCGTCCAGGCCCGGGAGGTCCGCGGGAGCAGGGCAGATCCTGCGGCCGGTGTGGTCGAAGACGTACAGATGCGCGAGGTCGACGAGGAGCGGCACCTGAGCGCCGGTGCGCAGCCTCACATCGGGTCCGGTCCGCACGACCAGATCGCTCGCGGCGACAGCCGGGCGCTCGGGGGCGACGGAACGAGGCCCCGGCTCCGGGTCGTCGAGCGTCACCACGGGCCCCGAGACATGGGCGACCGCGCGCTCCTTGAGCCGGGTCAGGACGCTCGGGCCGCTGCTTCTGCTTCTGCGTCTTCGCACGGACGCCCCCGGCCTGGGCGACTCCAGGTCGGCGACCACGGCGGGCTGCGAGCCGGTGTTGAAGTGCACCAGCGCCTCATGCCCCTGGTACTCCATGTGCTCGACGATCCCGGTCAGGGCGACCTCGCCGGGGCGGGCCTGGCTCGGCGGGGCGATCCGGGCGGCTTCGGAGCGAAGGCCGACGATGATCTGCCGGCCCTGCTGGATGCGGAGCAACTGGTGGTCGGCGCTGAGGGGTTCGGGCAGCGGCAGCCGCTGTTTGCCGAGGTCGATCGACATCCGGCCGTCCAGCGGCGCGTAGACGACGGCCTGCAGCAGATTGATGCGCGGCGTACCGATGAACGCGGCGACGAACACGTTCTCGGGCAGGGCGTACGTATCGCGTGGGGTGCTCACCTGCTGGAGCACCCCACCGCGCATCACGGCGACCCGGTCGCCGAGCGACATCGCCTCGGCCTGGTCGTGCGTGACATAGACAGTGGTCACCCCCAGCTCGGCGGTGAGCTGGGAGATTTCGGCCCGCAGATGGCTGCGCATCTTCGCGTCGAGGTTGGACAGCGGCTCGTCCATCAGGAAGACGGAGGGCTGCCGGGAGATGGCCCGGCCCATCGCGACCCGCTGGCGTTCCCCGCCGGAGAGCTGGCTGGGGTAGCGGTCCAGGACGTCCTCGATGCCGAGCATCCGGGCGGTGGCCTCGACCTGCTGGCCGCGGTCCAGCCGGGAGTTCTCCAGCCGCAGCGGGAAGCCGATGTTCTCGCGGTTGGTCATGCGCGGGTAGAGCGCGAAGTTCTGGAACACCATGGCCATGGCGCGATCGCGGGGCGGGACGTGGTTGGCGTACTCCCCGTCGAGCAGCAACTCCCCCTCGGTGATGTCCTCGAGGCCGGCGATCATGCGCAAAACGGTCGATTTGCCGCAGCCCGAAGGGCCGAGCAGCACCACGAACTCCCCCGGCTCGATGTCGAGCGTGAAACGGTCGACGGCGCGAGCGGTGCGTTCGTACCTCTTACTGACGCTGCGAAGCGAGATGGCGCGACTCATTGGTTCCGCCAGGGGGACGAGGGGGAGCGACTGAGACGTCTGAAACTAGCCCATTACTCCCGGTCAGGGAATGGCTCGCGAGCAGGTTGAGGGCGGGCCTTCTGTGCGGAGCCGTCCACCGCCGACGGGCGTTGTTGCCGCCCGCCGGTCCCCCTGCCGTGAACTCCGGTGTCCGGCGGGCGGGTTGACTGACGTGCGGCCAGCCCGGCCGCCATCAGCAGGAGTACGCCCAGCATGACGAACGGGGCCGCGGTGCCCGCGACGCCCGCGACCAGTCCGGCCGAGGCGGGCGCCGCGACCTGCCCAAGACGATTTCCGGTCAACCTCAGGGCAAGCGCGGTTGAGCGCGCCTCGGCCGGGGCAGCCTGGACGACCGTCGTCATCGACAGCGGCTGCCCGACACCCAGGCAGAAGCCGAGGACGACGAGCATCAGGGCCAGCACCCAGACCGGGACGGACAGGGCGATACCGCCGCAGAGCAGTCCGCCGAGCAGACAGGTCACGGTCATCAGCGCCGTACGGCCCAGCAAGCGGATCATCGGGGTCATCACCAGCCGGCAGGCGATGGTGGCCGCCGCCCGCAGACTCAGCAGCAGTCCGATGGTCGCGGGCGCGATGCCGCGGTGTTCGCCGATCACCGGCAGATACGCGGTGAGGATGTCGGTGGCGGAGAGCACGGCGAGGCTGATGAAGATCCCGCCGGGGACGCCCCGGGTGCGCAGGATGCGCTG
The DNA here is from genome assembly GCF_053599675.1 of Streptomyces sp. NPDC000880. NCBI lineage: Bacteria > Bacillati > Actinomycetota > Actinomycetes > Kitasatosporales > Streptomycetaceae > Streptomyces > Streptomyces sp. NPDC000880. The sequence continues at coordinate 26,374 of NZ_JBSFMS010000023.1, forward strand.
TACGGGGACCTTCCGCTGTTTGTCGCGGGCGGCGGGGCCGTCCGTACGGCGTTCTATGCGCCACAGCGAGGTGAAGGAGACGGCGGCGACGGCCGCCGAGACGACAAGGGCCAGTGCGCTCGTACGCCCCATCGCGCCGTCGTGCTCGGAGACGACGAATCCGGCGGCAACCGGTCCGACCAGCTGGCCGAGCGAGGCGCCGATGGTGAAGTGGCCGAAGTTGCGGTCCTGTTCGTCCGGTGCGGACTGCCGGGCGACGATCGACTGGGCACCGATGACGAAGCAGAGATGGCCGAGGCCCATCACTCCGCTCCAGGCCGCCATGGCGAAGAACGAGCCCGCCGTACCGCTGAGGGCACACCCGCCGGAGATCAGGACGACGCCGACGGACAGCAGGGGTGCACACCGCCCGTGGTCCGTCCTGCGCCCCAGCGGTACGGCGGCGAACAGGGGAAGCAGCGCGTACACACCCGCGATCACGCCGATCGCGCGCTCGTCCGCACCCAGGGCCAGCGCCCGGTAGGAGACGGCCGGCCGCGCCATCGACACCGCCCCCTGCGCGAAGCCGAAGGCGATGACGAGACGCAGCAGCCAGCCTCGCGCCGGGGTTATTGGCATCAGATGATGCCGAACAGGATTCCGGCTCCGAGCACCACGAGCGAGGTGAGCGCGGCCCATTTGACGGTGAACCTGGTGTGGTCGCCGAACTCGACCTTGGCCATGCCGACCAGGACGTACACGGCGGGGACGAGCGGGCTCGACATGTGCAGCGCCTGGCCGACGAGGGATGCGCGGGCGATCTCCAGCGGGGAGACGCCATGGGCCGCGCCCGCCTCTGCGAGGACTGGCAGGACGCCGAAGTAGAAGCCGTCGTTCGACATGAAGTAGGTGAGTGGGAGGCTCAGCACACCGGTCACGATAGCCATGTGCGGGCCCATACCCTCGGGGATGGCGCTGACGAGCCAGTCGGCCATGTGCTTGACCATGCCGGTGCCGGTGAGGACGCCGGTGAAGACGGCGGCGGCGAAGACCATGCCGGTGACGTTGAGGACGTTGTCGGCGTGGGCGGCGATCCGGGCCCTCTGGCCGGCGACCTTCGGAAAGTTGACCGTGAGGGCGAGGGCCGCGCCGAGGAGGAAGAGCACCGGAATGGGCAGCCACTCCATGATCATCGCGGCGAGCAGAGCGACGGTCAGCCCGGCGTTGAACCAGTACAGCTTGGGACGCAGCGTGGCACGGTTCGGGTCGAGGCCCTGGAAGCGCGCGTCCTCTTCCTTCTCTGGTGCGCCGGGGGCGTCGCCGGTACCACCGGCAGCTGCCTTGCGCTCCTCGAAACCGCCGCCGCCCGCCTTGACCAGCACGGTCTCGGAGACGGTCGCGGACTCGGTTTCCAGCACCTTGTCGAGCGTGAGCATGCCGAGGCGCCTCCGCTCACGGCGGCCCAGCACGTAGGCGAGGACAAAGACGAAGAGCAGTCCGACGACGAGCGCGGGGATCATGGGGACGAAGATGCCGGCCGCGTCGAGCTTGAGGGCGGTGGCGGCGCGGGCGGTGGGGCCGCCCCAGGGCAGGGTGTTCATGACGCCGTTCGCCGTGGCGGCGACTCCGGTCATCACGACCAGGCTCATCCTGAGGCGCTTGTAGAGCGGATACATCGCCGCGACGGTGATCATGAAGGTGGTGGAGCCGTCGCCGTCCAGCGAGACGATCGCGGCGAGCAGCGCCGTACCGACCACGACGCGCATCGGATCCGCCTTGCAGAAGCGCAGGATGCCGCGGACGATCGGGTCGAACAGCCCCACGTCGATCATCACGCCGAAGTAGACGATCGCGAACATCAGCATCGCCGCGGTGGGGGCGAGCGTGCCGACCCCTTCGATGACGTAGTCGCCGAGGTGCGCGCCCTGTCCTACGAATACGCAGAAGAGGGCGGGGATGAGGACCAGCGCCGCGATCGGCGACATCTTCCTCATCATGATCAGGACCAGGAAGGTCGCAATCATGACGAAGCCGAGGATTGTCAGCATTTGGGACACCTAACGTTCACCCTTGAACTCCCACCGGAGCGGCGGTTCGCATGACGTTAGGTCGCGCCGACAGCCGTTAACAAGATGTTGACGCGTGAGCAATACGAGCAAAACCCCAGGTCATCGCGTTGGTGATAGTTCGACGGGGAAGCCGTTGAGCACGGCGGTGCCGGACAGCGGGTCGAGCCGCGAGCCGTCGAGCAGCTGATTGACGTTGACTCCGGGACGCGCGGCGGCCACCGACATCCGGGTGCCCGGCCGGCTGTGTCCCCAGCCGTGCGGCAGGCTCACCACTCCGGTCCGTACGGCGTCGGTGATCTCCACCGGCGCTTCGAGCTCCCCTCCGTCCGCGGTGATACGGACTTGAGCGCCGTCCTCAAGACCGAGGCGGGCCGCATCGGCCGGGTGGATCTGGAGCGTGCAGCGGTTGGAGCCGCCGCTCAGCGTGGCGACGTTGTGCATCCAGCTGTTGTTGGAGCGCAGATGGCGGCGGCCGACGAGGACGAGGGCGGCGGGCCGCTCCTCGAGGGCGCGCCGCAGCCTCGGCAGATCGGCGGCGATGGGTCCCGGCAAGAGCTCGACACGTCCGCTGCGGGTCTCCAGGACCTGCGGGACTCGGGGCTGCAGCGGGCCGAGGTCGATGCCGTGCGGGTGCTCCAGGAGCTTGTCGAGGGTGAGGTCGTACGGGCCGAGGCGCAGCATCATGTCCAGTCGCCGCTCCGGCCCGCTGCGGCCGGTGAGTTGCGCGGTCAGCTCCTTCACGTCCTGGCCCTTGACCGGGGAGTGCGGATCGGCGACGGCCTTGGTGAGGGTGCGCTCGATGACCATGTCGTCGACGGCGCCCGGCTCCGCGCCGTGCATGCCGCCGACGGCGAGCACCAGACGGGCCTGGATCTCGCACTCGCCGAGGCGGCCCTCCTCCAGAGGGACGGCCGCCGGGCTGTAGCGGGCCTGGTTGTGTACGGCGAAGGCGTTGAAGGCGAAGTCGAAGTGCGCGCTCTGGGAGGGCGGCGGCGGGGGCAGCACCACGTCCGCGTGGCGCGAGGTCTCATTGAGGTACGGATCGACGCTGACCATGAAGTCGAGTCCGGCCAGAGCGTGGTCGAGCCGGTCACCGTCGGGCGCGGAGAGCACCGGGTTGGCGGCGAGCGAGATCACCGCGCGGATCTGTCCGTCCCCGGGGGTGTCGATCTCCTCGGCGAGGGCGGCCATGGGCAGTTCGCTCTTGGCCTCGGGGTGGCCGCCGACCCTGCTGGTCCAGCGGCCGAGGGCGAAGCCCTTGCCGGGGGCGGCGGGGCGGGGTGCGCGGTCGGTGGCGGAGAGCGGAAAGAGCGCGCCGCCGGGGCGGTCGAGGTTGCCGGTGAGCACATTGAGTACGTCGATCAGCCAGTTGGCGAGGGTGCCGTACTCGACGGTGCTGCTGCCGACGCGTCCGTACACGGCGGCGGTGGGCGCGGCGGCGAGCTCGCGGGCGATCGTACGGATCTCCCCGGCGTCCATGTCGCAGGCGGCGGCGGCCGCCTCAGGTGTGAACTCCCGTACCGCTTCGGCGACTTCAGCCACTCCCTCGACATGCGCTTCGAGCGCTCCGAGGTCGGTGAGCTTCTCCTCGAAGAGGGTCTGGGCGATGGCGGCGAGCAGCAGGGCGTCGGCGCCGGGCCGGATGGCGATGTGCCGGTCGGCGAGCTGCGCCGTGCGGGTGCGGCGCGGGTCGACGACGGTCAGCGTGCCGCCGCGCCGGCGCAGCGCCTTGAGCTTGCCCGGGAAGTCGGCCGCGGTGCACAGGCTGCCGTTGGAGTCGAAGGGGTTGGCGCCGAGGAGCAGCAGATGGTCGGTGCGATCCAGGTCAGGGACGGGGATGGCGACGGGGTCACCGAAGAGCAGCCCGCTGGAGACATGCTTGGGCATCTGGTCCAGGGTGCTGGCGGTGAAGAGATTGCGGGTGCGCAGCAGGGAGAGCAGTACGGGCGGGTAGAGCGCTCCGGCCATGGTGTGGACGTTCGGATTGCCGAGTACGACGCCCACGGCATTTGGTCCGTACTCCTCGATCAGCGGCCTGATCCGCGCCGCGACCACGTCGAAGGCCTCGTCCCAGCCGGCCTCCTGGAGCTCGCTGTTCCTGCGTACGAGGGGCGTGCGCAGCCGGTCGGGGTCGGCGTCGAGCTCCCCGAAGGACGCGCCCTTGGGGCAGATGAAGCCCTTGCTGAAGATGTCGTCGCGATTACCGCGGGCGCCGGTGACGCGGGTGCCCTCGATGATGAGGGTCAGTCCGCAGGTGGCCTCGCAGAGGGGACAGATGCGCAGTGCGGTACGGGTGGCAGCTGTGTGGGACATGGGCCCTCCCCGGGGCGACGGCGGTGACGCGCGGTTCAGGGCCGAGCATACCGACCGGTATGCACGTAGGGGAGGGGGTGCGGGCGGTGCGAGCCGCTCGGCGCTGCACTGTTGCACTGTTGCACTGCTGCACTGTTGCACTGTTGCACTGCTGCACTGTTGCACTGCTGCACTGCTGCACTGCCGCACTGCTGCACGGGCGTACGCCGGAGACGGGCTGGGGACACGCCGTCCATCAGGCCGCCCCGTTGCCGTTGACGGAGCGGTCCCGCAATCCTACGGTTGCCCATAGGAATACTTCGGCACCGGGAGCGGACGATGAGCGGCATCGAGCAGGCGCGGAAGACCGCCGAAAGCCTTGGGCACTCGCCCGGCTTCGGCAATGGACACAGCTCGGAGGCCGTCCCGGGCGCACTTCCGCACGGGCGCAACTCACCGCAGCGGGCACCGCTCGGGCTGTACGCGGAACAGCTGAGCGGCAGCGCGTTCACTGAGCCGCGCGCCCACAACCGCCGCTCCTGGCTGTACCGGATCCGCCCGTCGGCCGCCCATCCGCCGTTCGTCCGCATCGGCAACGGCGGCGTACGCAGCGCGCCCTTCACCGAGTCCGTCCCCGACCCCAATCGGCTCCGCTGGAACCCGCTGCCGGAGCCCGCGCCCGGCACGGACTGGCTGGCCGGTCTGTGGACGCTCGGCGGCAACGGCGACGCGACCCAGCGCACCGGCATGGCGGTGCACCTGTATCACGCCAACTCCGCCATGACGGACCGGGTGTTCAGCGACTCCGACGGCGAGCTGCTGATCGTGCCCGAGCGCGGCGGCCTGCTGCTCCGTACGGAACTCGGGCTGCTCGCCGCCCGGCCCGGCGAGGTCGCGCTGATCCCTCGCGGGGTCCGTTTCCGGGTCGAGCTGCTGGACACTGTGTCTGATGGCGGGCAGAGCCCGACCGCGCGCGGCTACGTCTGCGAGAACTACGGTCAGCCCTTCCAGCTGCCCGACCTCGGACCGATCGGCGCGAACGGCCTCGCCAACGCCCGGGACTTCCTCGCGCCGGTCGCCGCGTACGAGGACGTGGAGGGCCCGGTCGAGGTCGTCAACAAGTTCTGCGGGAACCTCTGGGCCGCGACGTACGACCACTCACCGCTCGATGTCGTCGCCTGGCACGGCAATCATGTTCCGTACGTCTACGACCTGCGCCGCTTCAATGTGATCGGGACGATCTCGTACGACCACCCGGATCCGTCGATCTTCACCGTGCTGACGTCGCCGACCGACACCCCGGGCCTGGCCGGGGTCGACTTCGTCGTCTTCGCGCCGCGCTGGCTGGTCGGCGAGAACACTTTCCGGCCGCCGTACTTCCACCGCAATGTGATGAGCGAGTACATGGGCCTGATCGAGGGCGCTTACGACGCCAAGGCCGAGGGCTTCGTGCCCGGCGGCGGTTCGCTGCACAACATGATGTCCGCGCACGGCCCCGACCGGGAGACCTTCGACCGCGCGAGCGCCGCAGAGCTGAAGCCGCAGAAGATCGACGACGGTCTTGCGTTCATGTTCGAGACGCGCTGGCCGGTGACGGCGACCTCACAGGCGGCGAACGCGGACCATCTGCAGAAGGGCTACGACGACGTGTGGCAGGGTCTTGAGCGCCACTTCCGGTCGTAGTACGGAGTTCCCCGTGAGCGCCTTTGCCCCCGACTCGCTGGTCCTGAACCGCAAGCTGCCGCTGTGGTACCAGGTCTCGCAGTCGCTGCGCGCCTCCATACTGGGCCGAGCGCCCGAGGCGTCGCTGCGGCTGCCGACCGAGGAGCAGCTCGCCGCGCACTACGGCGTCAGCGTGCTGACCATGCGCCAGGCCCTCAAGGAGCTGGAGGAGGAGGGCCTGATCAGCCGGCACCGGCGGCGCGGCACCTTCATCGAGCCGGGGGCGCGGCGGGGCACGCCGAGGCGGCTGCTGGGCTCGATCGACGCGATCGTGGCCCAGCAATCGGGCGAGCGGACGACGATCCTGGGGCACGGGCCCGAGCCGGTGCCGGGCGATCTCGCGGAGTACTTCCCTGACGTGGCCGAGCTCGTGACGTACCGGCGGCTGCGCTGCGACGGCGAGAGCGGTGAGCCGACGAACTGGGCGGAGAACGCGGTGCACCCGGATGTGGCGGCGGGGCTGGACGTCGCGGATCTGGAGCGCTGGCCGATGACGAAGGTGCTGCGGGATTCGCTGGGGGTGCGGATCAGCAGGATCACGGACACGGTGGAGGCGCGGCTGGCGGACCCACCGACGGCGGAACTGCTGAAGGTGCCGTTGCTGAGCCCGATCCTGCATTACACAGGGGTGACGTACGACGAGGGCGGGCGGGTGGTGGATGTGGCGCGGATTCGGTACCGGGGGGACCGGTTCGCGTTCTCGGTGACGGTCGACGCGGAGTGACCGTCCGGTCGGGGGTGCGGGTCTCGGGGTGCGGGTCTCGGGGTGCGGGTCTCGGGGTGCGGGGCTCGCGGTGGGCCCGGGACAGGCCCCCGGGCCCCCGGTTAGCATTTCGGCATGCCGATGCTGGACGAGCTCATGCCGTGGGGCGTACCCCCATTGCGGCTGGGGCGGGCGTGGGTGATGGCCCCGGACGCGGGCTCTCTCAAAGCCCGGTGGGATGCTCTTGTGCGCGTTGAGGGCGCCGAGCGCGATGCCTTGTTCGGGTGCACTCGGGCCCGTACGCCGCGCAGTGCCGTTGCCCAGTTGCCCGGGCAGACCAGCGGGACGGGCAGGTTCGTCCGGGAGAACGGGCGGAGTCCCGCGCCGGTGCGGGTGCTGCACGGGGCCTTCGACGGGCAGTGGATGATTCCCGACCACCGGCTCATCGACTCGGCCCGGCCCGAGTTGTGGCGGGTCTGCGATGAGCGGCAGGTGTTTGTCGTCGAGCAAGGGTGGGTGGCCGACGCGTCGGGGCCTGCCGTGGTCGTCTCCGCCCTGTTGCCGGACGGGCGCTCGCCCGCGGGAAGACCCGGGCGGATTCGGCCCCTCTACCGGCGGCCCGGTGGCGTCGAGCCCAATCTCGCGCCCGGGCTGCTGTCCGCGCTGGGGAGCCGGTACGGGCGCGAGGTTGACACCGACGACGTCATTGCCTGGATCGTCGCGGCCGCCGAGGCGTCGGCAGCCGGATGCGTGGTGCCGCTGCCCGCCGACCCCCACGTGTGGGTGAACGGTGTGGAGTTGGGGCGGCGGATGATGGAGGTCCAGCTGCGCGGGGCCCGGGGCGGCGAGCGGCCCCGGCTGCCCGGGGGTCGGCGGCCGTATGTGCGGGCCGCCGTGCCCGCGCGGCCCGACGCCATCGCGTACGACGCCGAGGAGGAGGTGCTCAGCCTCGGGACCGGCCGGATCTCACCCGTGCCCGCGGACGCCTGGAACTTCGAGGTCGGTGGCGTACGCGTGCTGGAGCTCTGGTTCGAGAGCCGTACCGCCGAGGCCGAGCCCGGGACGCTGGAGGCGATCCGGCCCCCGGTGTGGCCGCAGGAGTGGACCTCCGAGCTGCTGGAGCTGATCACCGTGCTGGCATTGCTGTGTCAACTCCGGCTGCAGAAGCATGAGTTGAAGGGGATGGAGATCACCGAGCTCCCGGGTGTTCTGCCGCCGGCCGACGTGACTCGGCGGCCCGCCTCCGTACTCGACCATCATGAGGAAGGGCCGGAGGGCCAGTTCGCCCTGCTGTGAGGGGCGAAGGAATCGAGGACCCGGCCGGCTTGCGGTCGAAGAACTCGTCCGGGTCCACGGCATCCGCACCCTCGCCGCACGCCCTTTCGCACAGAACGGCTGGTAACGGTCCGGAGGTGACAAAGGTGGTACGCACACGGTAGGTACGGCTCATGAGCCACCCTCTCCCCCTCGACGGGATCACGGTCGTCGCCGTCGAACAGGCCGTCTCGGCGCCCTTCGCCACGCGCCAGCTCGCCGATCTCGGCGCCCGCGTCATCAAGATCGAGCGCCCTGACGGCGGCGACTTCGCGCGCGGCTACGACACCGCGGCCCGCGGGCTCGCCTCGCATTTCGTCTGGTGCAACCGCGGCAAGGAGTCCATCGCCGTCGATCTCAAGGACCCGCGCGGCCTGGAGATCGTGCGTCGAGTCGTTGCGGACGCCGATGTGTTCGTGCAGAATCTCGCGCAGGGCGCGGCCGCCCGGTTAGGTCTGGACGCGGCCACTCTGTGCGCCGCGCACCCGCGGTTGATCGCCGTGGACATCTCCGGATACGGCGCGGAGGGGCCGTACGCCCACAAGCGCGCGTACGACATGCTCGTGCAGTGCGAAGCCGGCCTCGTATCGGTGACCGGGACCGCGGAGCAGCCCGTCAAGGCGGGCATTCCGGCGGCCGACATCGCGGCGGCGATGTACGCCTTCTCGGGGGTGCTGGCGGCGCTGCTGCGGCGCGGGACCACGGGCGTCGGCGGCCCCGTGGAGGTTTCGATGCTGGACTCGCTGGCGGAGTGGATGGGGCATCCGCTGCACTACGGGATGCATGGAGGTGAGGCCCCGGCGCGCACCGGGGTCGCGCACGCCGTCATCTCGCCGTACGACGCCTACGCGACGGCGGACGGCGGGCAGGTTCTGCTGTCGGTGCAGAACGACCGGGAGTGGCGGCGGCTGGCCGACCAGGTGCTCGGCCGGCCCGAGTTGGGGAGCGTTCCGGTCTTCGCGACCAATACGGCCCGTACGGCGAACCGGGAGAAGACCGACGCGGTGGTGGCCGAGGCGCTGGCCTGCCTCGACACACGGGAGGCCATCGACCGGCTGGAGGCGGCTGGCATCGCGTGCGCCCGGCTCAACAGCGTGACGGATGTGGCCGGGCATCCTCAGCTCGCTGCGCGGGACCGGTGGCGGGAGGTGGACTCACCGGTCGGGCCGCTGCGGACGCTACTGCCGCCGATCACCCTGCCGGGCGGGCCGGAGGCGCGGATGGGCGCGGTTCCCGCACTCGGCGAGCACACCGATGCGCTGCTGAAGGCCCTGGGGATGACGGATGAGGGAACAGCGGCGCTACGCCGGGACGGTGTGGTCGCCTGAGCGCGTTCGCGTACGAGAAGGGGGTCCTGGGGGTCGGTCAGCCGCGGCTGCCGAACAGTGAGCGACGCAGCCGCCGCAGCGGCGCGAAGAGCGAGACACGCGCGCTCTTGCTCTTGCGGGTGTGCGCGACATCGCGTGAGGTGAGCTCGCGCATCAGCGACGTCGCCTCGGCCGTCTCACCCTGCGGGACGGCAGGTCCGCCGAGCACCGAGAGATGGCGGTCGAGACGCGTGCTGGTCGCACTGCTCCCACACGTGATCGCAGGCACTCGCGGCCTGCTGCGCACCGTTATCTGTTCCATGTCACTCCCCACCCGTACGAGGGCACCCGGCCCGGGCAGGTTAACCCTATCGCCCCGCCATCACACTCGTGTATACCGGCCGCAGGATTCACCACACCCATACGTGAGTTGACGACTACTCACCGAATCCATCCGATTCCAGGGCGAGTTGGACAGCACGTCAGGAAAAACCGCCCGGTCCGGCCACCACGGCCACGACCGGTGTGCCGCCTGACCGCGCGCGGCGGGCAGCGATGGTGCTGGTCGCCGGGGTGGCCGTGCTGCTGCTCGCGGTCGGCGGACTGGCCTGGGCGCTCGTCAACAAGGGCAAGGACCAGGGCGGCCTGGACGACAACGGCGGCGGCACGGTCCCCGCGACGGGAAGTTCGAGCGCGAGCCCGGGCAGCACGGCGACCGCCCCGGGCGCACAGACGGACGGCGGCACGATCGGCGGGGGCAACGACGGGGGCAATGGCGGTACGGTCACGCCGCCGCAGACCGTGAAGGTGTACGCCGAGACCGTGCACGGCAGTTACTCGGGCACCTGCCCGCCACCGGAAGCGGAGGCTCCGGCGTTCCGGGCGACGATCACGGTCGGCCGCACCCCTGCGGCTGTCGACTACCGCTGGGCGACCAAGAGCGGTGAGAGCTCCGGCTCCGGCTGGAAGACGCTGCACTTCGCGGCCGGCGGCTCGAAGCAGAAGCAGGTCAGCCACACCGAGCTGACGTACAAGGCGAACGAGACACACCACGACCGGATCCGGGTGAAGGTCCAAAGCCCGGTCGAGGTGCGCTCGAACTGGATCGACTTCTCGGTCACCTGCGAGCAGGAGCCGCCCCCGACGGACGAGAGCTCCTACACGCCGGACATACCGAACACACCGAACACACCGAGCGCCGCGAACACTGCGAGCGCGGCGAACACCGTGTTCAGGCGTGCGAGGTGAAGACGGGCAGGTAGCCGCCGGACTGTCCGGAGGCGGTGGGGTGATAGGACTCGCCGATGTTGAGCCAGTTGACGCTGTGCAGCCAGGCCGACCCGGAGCAGATCTCGTGTCCGGTGAAGGCGGGGGTGACATCCGCGAAGTCGTAGCCGTGGTTGGCCGCGCGCTTCGCGGTGGCGGCGTTGAGGTAGTCGGCCGCGCCGTTGATCGCGGACCGTTCGTTCTCGGTCAGCCCGGCGACGCAGCTGCCGCTGAGCTTGTAGAAGCGTGGGTAGCCGAGGACGACGACCTGGGCCGCCGGAGCCTTGGATCTGATGGCCGAGTACACGGAGTCGAGCTGGCCGGGCAGGGTCGAATCGACGTAGCTCTTCGCCTGGTTGACGCGGTTGATGCAGGTGGACTCGGAATACATGACGCAGGTCGTCATGACGTCGGCGAAGCCCGCGTCATTGCCTCCGACAGTGATGGATACGAGGTCGGTCGCGGAACTGAGGGGGCCGAGCTGACCGGCCGTGACATCACCCGTACGAGCGCCCGAGCAAGCTGTGAACGCGAACGACGAGGGTGAATGCGAAGCCGCCCAGAGCCTGGGGAAGGCGCGGGTGCTGCGCTTGCAGTTGCCGCTGCCGCTGTCGTAGCTGCCGGCCCCGACGCCCGATGAGTACGAGTCGCCGAGGGCCACATAGTCCAGTGCCAGCGCGGTGTCCGAGGCCTGTGCCTGGCCGGCTCCGGTGAGAGCGAGGACGGCGCCGAGGAGAAGTGAGGATGATAATGCCGCGATTCGGGACAGTTTCATGGAACCTCCCTTTAGCAGGATCTCTGCCACAACTTTCGTAGCAGGCCCCACACTTCACCGGAAGTGTCCATGCCAAGAAGATTCGGCGAGAGGATCTGGCTTCTTGACGGGGCGTCGCCGACTGCCCAGCATTGAGACCCGGAAACCGGCAACTTGGGGGCAAAGTCGGTCATGCGGACGACCAGAAACAAGCCGTCAGCAGTCCGGACGGACCTACTGCCGGCTCTCGCGGGCGTCGCGTCCGCCATCTCGGCGGCCGGAGTCGCGCTGGCACTCACCGGCGCCCAGTCGCCGCTGCGCGCGCCGTTCATCCTCTTCTTCCTGTTCGCGGGGCCGGCCGGGGGCCTGGCCGCCGTACTTCACCGGCTGGATCCGGCCGTGCGTGCCGCCACGGCCGCGACCGGCGCGGTGGCCACTGATCTGCTCATCGCCCAATCCCTGTCGTCACCACGGGTCCTGACGGCCAATGGCGGGATTACGGCAGTCGCCGCGATCACCGCTCTTCTCTTCCTCTGGGCGCTGGGACGGCGTATCCGGAATGCGGAACGCATCGATCCGGAAGACCGGTTGATGAAAGGGATCAAGAGAATCCGATCGGGACGGTTCCGTATCTGACCACCGAATCGGTATGAAAAAAGTGAAAAAGTGAGTCCCCGGTCCAGGTCTTGCCATACAGTCCTAATCATCAATACCGTCGTACATCCACCCGCAACGGTCCATCATGCAAAGCGGCTTCAGGGGAGGGCTCAGGCGTCGCGATGGATCCCGAGCGGGGCGCGGTAGGGGGGTGCCGTGCTCGGTTTCGCGCTCAATCCGAGCCGTACACCGCGCGGCCAGTTTTGCCAGCTCATCCACCAAGTACGGAGTGCTATGCCGTCATGGCCGGGGTGAGAAGAACCCCCCTTTCAAACCGGACACTCATCCGGACTGCCCGGGGGCGGGCAGTCCACCGGTGGAGAGGGAATCAGACTCATGAGCTCAGTCCTGCACCCGGCCGCTCCGGGGCAAGATCCGTTCATTGCACCGTCGCACCATGGCAACACCGCCGAATCAACCGCGGATTCAGTCAGACAGTCCGCGGCCGCCCATTCAGCAGGCGTCGGACCGGAAGCACAGGGAGCCGGCCGAATAGCCACCGCGTACCGGCCGATCTCCTCACACCTTGCGATCACTCCGCCGGTGAGCGTCGTGATCCCCGCCATGAATGAGGCGGAGAATCTTCCATACGTCTTCAAGACCCTGCCCGACTGGATTCATGAAGTCGTCCTGGTCGACGGGAATTCCAGCGACAACACCGTGCAGGTCGCCCGCGAACTGTGGCCGGACGTCAAGGTCGTCAAGCAGGTCGGCAAGGGCAAGGGGGATGCCCTCATCAGCGGATTCGCCGCCTGCACCGGCGACATCATCGTGATGGTCGACGCGGACGGCTCGGCGGACGGCCAGGAGATCGTCTCGTACGTCTCGGCACTCGTCTCGGGCGCCGACTTCGCCAAGGGCTCCCGCTTCGCCAACGGCGGCGGCACCGACGACATGACCCCGATCCGCAAGCTCGGCAACTGGGTCCTGTGCACCGTCGTCAACGCCAAGTTCGGGGCCCGCTACACCGACCTCTGCTACGGCTACAACGCCTCCTGGAAGCACTGCCTGGACAGGATCAGCCTGGACTGCACCGGCTTCGAGATCGAGACCCTGATGAACATCAGGGTGGTCAAGGCCGGACTGCGGGTGCAGGAGGTCCCCAGCCACGAGTACCTCCGCATCCACGGCGTCAGCAACCTCAGAGCCGTACGGGACGGGCTGCGGGTCCTGAGAGTGATCCTCAAGGAGAAGGGCGTGAGCAAAGCCGCGCGTCGCCGTCCGGCGGCGCTGAGCATCGGGATCCCACGGGGAGGGGCGTCTTGAGCGACCGGCGCTTCTCCGTGGTGATCTGTGCCTATACGGAGGACCGCTGGGAGGACATCCTCGCGGCCGTCGACTCCGTACGGCGGCAGTCACTGCCGGCCCTGGAGACGCTGCTCGTGGTCGACCACAATCCGGCGCTGCTCGACCGGCTCGCCAAGGAGTACAAGGAGTACGGCGAGCAGAGTGAGAGCGTGGCGGACGGGGAGAAGGTGCGGGTGCTCGCGAATGCGGGCCCCCGCGGCCTCTCCGCGGGCCGCAACACCGGAATCGCGGCGGCCCGCGGCGAGTTCGTGGCCTTCCTCGACGACGACGCGGTGGCCGAACGCGACTGGCTGCGGTACTTCGCCGAGGGGTACGACGACAGGCGGGTGATGGCCGTCGGGGGGCGGACCATGGCCGCCTGGGTGTCCGGGCGCAGGCCCGTCTGGTTCCCCGAGGAGTTCGACTGGGTCGTCGGCTGTACGTACCGCGGCCTGCCGCGCGGCAGGGTGCGCGTGCGCAATGTGCTGGGCGGCAACGCGTCGTTCCGGCGCAGCGCGTTCGAGGCGTCGGGCGGCTTCGCCACGGGGATCGGGCGCGACGGCGACAAACGGCCGCTGGGCTGCGAGGAGACCGAGCTGTGCATCCGGCTCGCCAAGGCGCTGCCCGACGCCGTGCTCATGATCGACGACCGCGCGGTGATCCACCACAAGGTCCCGGCCGCGCGGGAACGGTTCGGGTACTTCCGCACCCGGTCGTATGCCGAGGGCCTGTCCAAGGCGCTCGTGGCCCGGAGTGTGGGCGCGGACAAGGGCCTCGAGTCGGAGCGCCGCTACACCACCCGGGTGCTCCCGGCAGGAGTCGTACGCGGGCTGCGCGACGCGGTGCTTGGCCGCCCCGGCGGCGCGGGGCGGGCGGGCGCGATCGTCACCGGGCTGGCTGCGGCGGCGGGAGGCTATGTGGTGGGGAGCGTGCGGGCGCGTGGGGGCGGCGCGACGTTCTCGTCAGGACCGATCGCGGCCGCGCCGGGCACAGGAGGTACGTCCGGGTGAGCCGGCCTGTCCCCATCCTGATGTATCACGCGGTCGGACACCGGCCGGCCGAGGCCACGTACGGACTGTCCGTCTCACCCGACGCCTTCGCCGAGCAGATGGAGCTGCTCGGCGAGCGCGGGTTCACTCCCCTCACCACCGCACAGCTGGGCGACGCCTGGCGGGCGGGCGGACGGCCGTTGCCACGGCGGCCGGTGCTGATCACATTCGACGACGGCTACGAGGGCGTGCACCGGCACGCTCTCCCCGTCCTCGCCAAGCACGGCTTCGCGTCGACACTCTTCGTCTCCACCGGCTGGCTGCGCGGGGCGCACGACGAGGGCGGCGCGCTCGACACCATGCTCGACTGGGACCAGGTGCGTGAACTGGCCGCCGCGGGCACGGAGATCGGCGGGCACACGCACACCCATCCGCAGCTCGACCAGCTCGACGACGACCGGCTTCAGTACGAGACGCTCCGCTGCCGGGACATCATCGCGGACGAACTGGGCGCTCTGCCGTTCTCCTTCGCGTACCCGTACGGCTACTCCAGCCGCCGGGTGCGGCGTACGGTCCGGGCGGCGGGCTTCGCACAGTCGCTCGCCGTGGGGAACGCTCTCGCCCTGCCCCGGCAGGGGCCGTACGCCCTTCAGCGGGTGACTGTGCGGCGCGCCACCGGCATCGAGGAGTTCGAGCGGCTGGTCGAAGGCCTCTCGATCGCGCGGAACTTCGCCAAGGACCGTGCGCTCACCAAGGGTTACGCCATGGTGCGCCGGGTACGCCGGGCCGCCGGGCTGATCCGCCGGGGCGGGGGTTGACGGGGGAGCCGGTCGCGGGCCGGCACCGAGCACGGGACCCGGCGAAGGATCGGCGGCCGGCGCGGGAACCAGCAGCGGGCCGGCTGCCCGCGGGAGAACCGGTCGGCGGCCGGTCTATTGGTGCGGAAACCCGCCGCCGTTCCGGGCCTGGCGCGTCACCGGTCAAAACACCGTGCGCGCGGCGTCCCCGTGCCGGATCATGGGCGCATGTCTGCCAAGCCTCAGGACGCTCTGCCGATCCGGCTCAACGTCGACGACAGCGATTCACCTTCGGACGTCGTCGACGCGCTGTTTCTCGGCCGTTTCGCGACGGGCGAGCAGCCGTACTCCCACAGCTCCACCATCGACCGCGTCAAACCGGGGGCCACGCTGCTGCCGCCGGCGGCTTCCGTGCTGCGCTCCACGCGCGACGACGACCGCAGCGCCATACTCGCCGAGGGCGAGGGCTGGACGCTGCTCGTCTCCCGCTGGAACCGCGGCGCGGACGTCACGGTCACCGCCGTCACCTCCGAGCTCGCCGAGAAGGTCCTGGGGCAGGCGACGGACGGCGCCCACGACGAGCCGGAACCGCAGCCGGAGAACGTCACCATGGGCTTTTGGTACGTGTCGCCGCGGCGCGGTCCGCATCGCACCACCCGCCAGATCGCCGCGGGGACCTGGGAGGAGGTCCGGCCCAACTACACGGCGCCGGTGGCCGATGCGATGGACCGGCTGATGAAGGTGACGCCGGACGACATCGCGGGCCGGCTGCTCCTGCTGCACGGCCCGCCCGGCACCGGAAAGACCTCGGCGCTGCGCACGCTGGCCCGCTCCTGGCGGGACTGGTGCCAGGTCGACTGCGTACTGGACCCGGAGCGGCTGTTCAACGACGTCGGCTATCTGATGGACATCGCGATCGGCGAGGAAGAGGGCACGTCGAAGGGCCGCTGGCGGCTGCTGCTGCTGGAGGACTGCGACGAGCTGATCCGCGGCGAGGCCAAGCACACGGCGGGCCAGGCGCTGTCCCGGCTGCTCAACCTCACGGACGGCCTGCTGGGCCAGGGCCGCAACGTCCTGGTGGGCGTGACGACCAACGAGGATCTGGAACGCCTCCACCCGGCGGTGGTCCGCCCGGGCCGCTGCCTGGCCCGCATCGAGGTGGGCGCGCTGACCCGCAATGAGGCGGTGAACTGGCTCGGCACGGAGGAGGGCGTGGGCCGCGAGGGCGCGACACTGGCGGAGCTGTACGCCCTGCGCCGCGGCACCACCCCGGCGTCGGTGCCGACGCAGAACGACGGGGCGGATGCGGGGCTGTACCTGTAGACCCGCCGCCCCCTCACTTCCCGTACGCCGCTCGCAGCGCGTCATCCACCGCCGACTGCGCGTCCGCGCGGGTCAGGCCCAGGCGGTGGACCTGTTCCGCAAAGGCTGCCGCCGCCGCGGCTGCCTCGCGGGCCGCGGCATCACCCGCCGCCGCGACGAAGGTGCCGTTGCGACCGCGCGTCTCGATCACCCCGTCCGACTCCAGCGCGCGGTACGCCTTGGCCACCGTGTTGGCCGCGAGCCCCAGCTCCTCGGCGAGCCCGCGTACAGTCGGCAGCTTGTAGCCGACGGGCAGCCGGCCCGAGCGCGCCTGCATCGAGATCTGGGCGCGCAGCTGTTCGTACGGCGCGGTCGCCGAGTCCGTGTCAATGACGATCTTCAAGGTCACGGCCCGATTGTCCCCCACCGCCGGGCGGGCCGCCGGAAAATGGGGAGCGTCCGCGCCGGGCCCGCGCGTAGCGTGCGGCCCCATGACCGTGATCGTCCGTGACTTCCGTGCCCATGATGCCAAGGACGCCCAAGCCGTGGCCCGCGCCCGCCGTGCCGCCATCCCCTTCGAGGTGACAACCTCCGCGGCCATCCTCTTCGGCGTGCAGACCGCCAACCCCGCCAAGAAATACCGGCTGTTGATCGCCGAGATCGACGGCGAGATCGTGGGCACGGCCCAGGTCGGCGTCGCGTACGACAGCATCGAGCCGGGCCAGTCGTACGCCACGCCCCAGATCCACCCCGACCACCGCGGCAATGGCGCGGGGTCGCTGCTGCTCCGCACCGCCGAGGAGCATCTGGCGGCCGAAGGCGCGGAGAACGTGTACGCCTGGGTGATGGACGACCCCGAGTCCCGGGCCTTCGCCGAGAAGCGCGGTTACCGGCCGACCCGCCCGGCCCACTTCCAGCGTCTTGACCTGGCGAACGGCACGCTGCCCCCGCTGCCGGAGCTGCCCGCGGGCGTCGAGCTGCGTACCGCCGCGGACTTCGAGGCCGATCCGCGGCCGATGCACCGGGCCGATGCCGAGGCCACCGCGGACGAACCCGGCGACATCAGCGTGGACTTCGACGACTACGACGACTGGATCCGCCACACCTGGAACGACCCGCTGCTCGACCGTGCGCTCACGACGGTGGTGCTGGTGGACGGCGAGGTCGCGGCCTTCACCGCCGCGCGGTCCGACGGCGGCACCCGCTACATGTCCGGCATGACCGGCACGCTGCGCGCCCACCGCGGCCGGGGCTTTGCGAAGCTCGCCAAGACGGACTCGCTGCGCCGCGCCCGCGCGGCGGGCTACACGGACGCGTTCACCAGCAATGACGCGGACAATGGCCCCATGCTGGCCATCAACAAATGGTTCGGTTACGAGATCTGTGCGACGGAGGTACGTCATGTCCGCACGCTCGGTTGAGGTGATCCTGCTCAAGGCGGGCCGGACCAAGATCCGCTATGCCGCCGAGTTGCTCGCGGACGACGGCACCCATGTGGTGGTCCAGGCGCCGTGGGCCGGCGAGGATGCGCGCGATTTCGGCTTCGTACGCTTCGAGCGCGGCGATGTGTTCACCGAGCACTACTGGCGGGACCGCTGGTACTCGGTGAAGGAGGTCCGTACCGGCGACGGCGCGCTCAAGGGCTGGTACTGCGACATGACCCGCCCCGCCGGCCTCGACGGCGACAAGCTGACGGTCGAGGACCTGGACCTCGATCTGTGGGTGTCGGCGGACTCTTCGTCGGTGCTGCGTCTGGACGAGGACGAGTTCGAGGCGAGCGGCCTGTGGGAGGCGGACCCCGCGGCCGCCGAGCAGGCCGTCCAGGCCCTGGACCAGCTCGAACTCCTCGCTCGCGAGGGCAAGTTGACGGCGCTGCTCGCTCACACCGGTTCCTAGTCGGTGAACGCCGGAGCTCCCAGCTCCGGCGCAGTCGGGTCGCCCGCGCCGGGCCGAGTCAGTCGTCCGAGCGCTGGGCGAGCGACTTGCGGTAGTGGAAGCGGTCGTAGAGGCCCTCCACGCGGCGCTCCACGAGCTCGTATCCGAACCGCGGATAGATCTTCTGGTTCTCCCACATCAGCGCGTTCGTGTAGAGCCGCACCTCGAACAGGCCGAGCGCCCGCGCGTGTTCGTCGACGAACTCCAGCAGGCGGCGGCCCACCCCGCGCCCGTGGGCGTCGGGGTGGACCGCGATCGACTCCAGGAAGAGATGGTCCTCGTGCGGGACGAGGACCAGGACTCCCACCACCGGATCCCCGGTGACGTACACCCTCCCTGCCGCTACATCCGCGGCGTGGTCCGCGTCCATCGGCACGGGGCGGCGCCCGATGCGCTCGATGTAGGGGTGGTACGCCGCGTCGGTCACCGCTTTCACGGCGGGCACGTCGGCGGCGGCCAGGTGGACGATGTCACGCGTCATGCCGACACGTTACGGCGGCGCGTGATCAGCTTCTTCAGCCAGGGCCAGGCCAGCAGGACCACGATCACGGCGTACACCGTCCCCGAGAAGGGCGTGTTGACAAGTCCGCTGACACTGCCGTCGCTGATCTGGAGGGCACGGCGCAGCTGCTGTTCCGCGGCCGGGCCGAGGATGACGCCGATCACCGCCGGCAGCACGGGAAGTCCGTACCGCCGCATGCCGAAGCCGATCAGACCGATGATCAGCAGGATCACCAGGTCGAGCGCCTCGCCGCCGACCGCGTAAGCGCCGACCGCGGCGAAAAACATGATTCCGGCATAGAGGTACGGGCGCGGGATGCGCAGCAGCTTCGCCCAGACCGGCGCCAGCGGCAGGTTCAGCGCGAGCAGCAGCACCATGCCGACGAAGAGCGAGGCGATCAGGCCCCACACCAGGTCCGGCTCGCGCTCGAAGAGCAGCGGCCCGGGCTGGATTCCGTACTGCTGGAAGGCGGCCAGCATCACGGCCGCGACGGCGGTCGTCGGCAGACCGAGCGTCAGCATCGAGACGAGCGTGCCCGCGGCCGATGCCGAGGCCGCCGACTCCGGCCCTGCCACGCCTTCGATGGCTCCCTTGCCGAACTCCTCCTTGTGCTTGGACAGCCGCTTCTCGGTGACGTACGAGAGGAACGTCGGGATCTCCGCACCGCCGGCCGGGATCGCGCCGAACGGGAAGCCGATGGCGGGCCCGCGCAGCCAGGACTTCCAGGTGCGCCTGACATCGGACTTGCCGAGCCAGGGCCGGCCGACCGGGATGGGTTCGCCGCTGCTGCGCCGCAGATGGGCCGCGACCCACAGCGCCTCGCCGATCGCGAAGAGACCGACCGCGACGATGACGACGTCGATGCCGTCGGCGAGCTGGAGCGAGCCGAAGGTCAGCCGCTGCTGGCCGGTCATCTGGTCCAGGCCGACGAGCCCGAGGGTGAGCCCGATCAGCAGGGACGCCAGCCCGCGAATGCGCGACGAACCAAGTACGGACGTCACCGCGATAAAGGCCAGGACCATGATCGCGAAGTAGTCGGGCGCGCCGATGTCGACGGCCATTTTGGCGACGGTCGGGGCGAGCACGACCAGCAGGATGGTGCCGATCATGCCGCCGGCGAAGTGGCCGACGGCGGCGGCCGCAAGGGCCTGTGCGCCACGTCCGGCTTTCGCCATCGGATTGCCTTCGAGGGCGGCGACGACGGCCGCGCTCTCGCCGGGGGTGTTGAGCAGGATCGATGTGGTGGAGCCGCCGAACATCGCTCCGTAGTAGATGCCGGCGAACATGATGAACGCGCCGGTGGGTTCAAGGCCGTACGTCACCGGCAGCAGCAGCGCCACCGCCATCGCGGGGCCGATTCCGGGCAGTACGCCGATCGCGGTTCCGAGCAGTACGCCTATCGCCGCCCAGAGCAGATTTACCGGGGTCAGCGCGGTGCCGAAGCCGTCGAGGAGTGAGTTGAGAGAGTCCATCGGCTAAAGCACTCCCATCAGCGGGCCACCCGGCAGCGGAACACCGAGCAGGTTGTTGAAGACGAAGTAGGTGACCAGGGAGAGGACCGCGGCGATCAGCGGGTCGCGGTGGAGGTGGCGGCTGCCGAGTGCGAAGGCCGCGCCCCAGAAGAGCAGGGCTCCGGTTATCGGGAACCCGACCGGGCCGATGAGCACGGCGAAGGCGAGGAAGACGCCCGCGAGGAGCAGCACCGTACGCCAGTCGCTCGGCTCGCTGAGGTCGATGTCCTCGCCGCCCTCGGCCTCACCGCGGCCGCCGCGCAGTACGTCGACGGCGAGCAGTACGGCGACGAGCAGCAGGCCGATGCCGACGACGACGGGGACGGTCCTGGGCCCGATGGGCCCGCGCTGTGCGATGTCGACGTCCATCGTCAGCGCGTCCGTCAGGACGAGCACGCCGATGACGAACAGCAGGGCGCTGACGCCGAGTTCGGAGTACTCACGCAGCCATTCCTGCCAGGAGCGGCGCGGGGCTGGGGTTTCGGTCTCTGCTTCCGTCTGAGTCGTCACAGCCCGAGCTCCTTCAGCACCGAGTCCACGCTCTTGTTCTGCTCGTCGAGGAAGTCACCGAACTTGTCGCCGGTGAGGAAGGCGTCGTCCCAGCCGTTCTTCTTCATCGACTCCTTCCACTGGGGGGAGTCGTGCAGCTTCTCGAGGAGGCCGATGAGCTTGTCGCGCTCGGCGTCGGAGAGGCCGGGCGGGGCGACGACGCCACGCCAGTTGGTGAAGTCGGTGTCGAGCCCGGCCTCGCGCAAAGTGGGGGCGTCGAGGCCCGGCACCCGCTCGGGACCGGTGACCGCGAGCAGCCGGAGCTCGCCCGACTTGATCTGGTCGAGGTACTCGCCGACGCCGGAAACGCCGAAGGCGACCTTGTTGCCGAGGATGGAGGCGAGCAGCTCGCCGCCGCCGTCGAAGGGAATGTAGTTGACGGTCTTGGGCGCGATCCCGGCGGCCTGCGCCATCAGCATGGGCGCGAGATGGTCGGGCCCGCCGGGCGAGGACCCGCCGCCGACCGGCAGCTTGCCGGGGTTGTTCTTCCAGGCCGCGAGCAGATCCTGGATGGTCTTGTACGGGGAGTCCTTGCTGACGACCACGATGTCCGGCTCCTCGGTGAGCCGGGCGATCGGGGTGGTGTCGGCGAGGGTCTTGGGCGACTTGTTGGTGTGTACGGCGCCGACGACGCCGAGGCCCATGGACATGGCGAGCCTGCCGTTGCCGTGCTCGCCGACGAGACGGGTCAGACCGACGGTGCCGCCTGCGCCCGGCAGGTTGAACACCTCGATGTTGTGGGTGAGCTCGGCGTCCTCGGCGTTCTTGGCGGCCGTACGGGCGGTGATGTCGTAGCCGCCGCCGGGGGTGTTGGGGACCATGAGGCGCAGGCCGGGGATCTGCGTGCCGGTGTCGGAACCGCTGCCTGCGGTGAGCAGCGGCGGCGCCACGAGCACCAGCAACGCCGCCCCGAGCAGGGCGAGGGGAGTGCGCAATCGCACGCGAGCCGCCTTTCGAAGGAGAGTTGGAGACGTGTGAAGTGGCCCACATGTTGCCTGCGCGTTAAGAAGCTGTCTCCGTTCCGGAATCAACGGACGTTGTGGTCGTTGTGGTCGCGGCCTAGCGTGTCGGCGTGATGCTGTGCTCTCCCGGGGGACAACCCCCGGACCCTCCCCCTCGGCCCTCCGGGCCTGGGGGGACCCCCACCCCTCGGCCCTCCGGGCCTGGGGGGACCCCCAGGCCGACAAGCAGGGCCGCAAGGCTGGGCGGACCGTCCTCGCGAGGTGAATCCCAGTGAACGTGCTGGTGGTGGACGACGACTTCATGGTCGCCAAACTGCACAGCCGCTATGTGTCCGCGACGGAGGGCTTCACGGTCGTCGGGGTGGCCCACAGCGGTGCCGAAGCGCTGCGCGCGGCCGAGCGGCTTGGGCCGGATCTCGTATTGCTCGACATCTATCTGCCCGATATGAACGGGATCAGCGTGCTGCGCGAGCTGCGTGCGGCGGAGGAGCGCGACGGACGTGCTTCCGTGGACGCCCTGTTCATCACGGCCGCGCGGGATGCGGGCCTTGTGCGGGCGGCACTGCGTGCGGGCGCCCTCCACTACCTGATCAAGCCCTTCAGCCAGGCTGCGCTGCAGGAACAACTGCGCCACGTCGCATCGCTCCGCTCCCGCTTCGACCGGCTGGGCGAGGCTCGCCAGGAGGACGTAGACCAGATCTTCGGCACCCGCCCGCCGGGGTCGCGCGAACTCCCCAAGGGCCTGGCGGCCCACACCGCGGAACTGGTGGAACGGATCCTGCGGGAGCACCCGGGCGAGGACCTGTCGGCCTCCCAGTGCGCGGAGGCGGGCTCCCTGTCCCGGGTCAGCGCGCGCCGGTACCTGGAGTACTTCGCGGAGACGGGGCGGGTGGAGGTGACGCTGCGGTACGGGGGGACGGGGCGTCCGGAGCGGCGCTACCGGCGGATCGTCTGAGGCAGAGGCGGGGCGGCTGGCATGCTGCGCCTCGCGCCCACTGACCCGGCCGCGGACCCGGTCGGGTCAGGTGACCCGGTCGGGCCCGGGGTGGCTGACCCGGAGCTTGGACTGGCTGTGCGGTAGTCGCTCCCAGTCGTCCATGAAGCCGGCGACGAGACCGTGCTTCTCGGCCAGCCGGATCAGCGTCTGCGTGCGGTAGTAGAAGTCCTCGCCAAGCACCTGGTGCTCGCTGCCTTCGGTGCGGTCGTAGGTGAAGTCGAAGAAGCCGCCGGGGGCCAGCACCCGTCCGACGTGCGAGAGGCATTCGTCGATGACCTCCAGCGGTGAGTGCGAGAACACGCTGTGCGCGTGGACCACCGTGAACCAGGCATCGGGAAGGAAGTCCAGCGTCAGATTGTCGACAGCGGTCAGGTACGGCATCTTGTCCTGGAGGCCGTAGTGGACCAGGGTCTTCTTGGCCTCGATGAGGATGTCGGGCGAGATGTCGATCCCGACGTAATGGCCGGGCTCCAGATGCTCGATGAACCGCCACCCGGCCCGCAGGTTGCCGCACCCGATCTCCAGCATCCGGTCCTGCGGCTTCAGGCCGTGTCGCACCAGGTAGTCGTACTGCAGCTGTCCGATGGCCAGCCAGCGGTCGTGCGACGGCGCGCCGCCGACCGCCGCCTCCGGGCTCCTCGCCGTGTCCGACGCCATCACCGCCCGGTAGTAGGCGATGTGACTCCCGCGGTGCCGGAACCGGAGCCAGCCGTCCCGGCCGGCCCGTCGCAGATACGGCAGCACGCGCTGTGGATGCCGCAGCGCGTAGCGCACCTTGTGCCCCGGCCGTGAACGGTTCCTCGACAGGCGCGGAGCGGGTTTCTTGTGCATGACGGCCTCCCGTGCCATCCGTGGGCTGCCCCTGCGCGGATGCTAACCGCGCGGGACATGACACGCTTCTCCGGCCGCCTGCCCCGCCCGTAGTCCTGCCCCTACGCCGCCCGGCCGGTCGGCCCGCCCCCAAAAACCGGCGCCTCACTCGTTCGGGAAAGCCGTTCGGCCGAGTGCCACACCCGCCTGGTGGGCCGCCGCGACCACCCACAGCGTGGAGGGAACAGGCGGGGGAATCCGTCCCCCGTCGTACCGTCCAGCGAGGCCTGACCATGCTGCGGTCACGCTTGATCTCCGGCTCGCAAGACGGCGTGCCGCACGACGCGCGTGAAGGGGCGCGGGGGCGCGGAGCGCCCGCCCCCCGTGCCGGGGCGGCCGCACGCCCGCTGCCATGGCTGGCGGCCGTCGCCGCCGCCTTCACGCTGGCCCAACTCGTCCTGGTGGTGCCCGGTCTGGGACTCGGCTGGGACGAGACTGTGTACGTCAGCCAGGTCAGCCCGCAGGCCCCGGCGGCGTTCTTCAGTGCGCCCCGTGCCCGGGGCATCACCTTCCTCGTCGCCCCCGTCACGACGCTGACCACCTCCACCGAGGCGCTCCGCATCTATCTGGCCCTGCTGGCCGGCTGCGGGCTGTTTCTCGCGCTGTGGGTATGGCGGCGGCTGCTGCCCGCTCCCGTGCTCGCGGTCGCCGGGGCGCTGTTCGCGAGCCTGTGGGTCACGATGTTCTACGGCCCGCAGGCGATGCCCAACCTCTGGGTCGCCTACGGTGCGCTCATCGCGGTCGGCTGCTTCCTGCGCGCTGCCCGGGACCCCGGCGACCACCGGGCACTGATCGGCCTGGGCGCCGGGGTGGCGTTCGCCGCGCTGATGCGTCCGTCCGACGCGGTATGGCTGGCCCTGCCGCTCGCCGTGGCGGCCGTGCTGATGCGTGCCTGGCGTCGGCCGCTGTTGCTCGTCGTGCTTGCCGCGGGCACGGCACTCGGCTGTGCCGAGTGGATCACCGAGGCGTACGTCCGTTACGACGGCCTCTTCGCGCGGCTACGGCGAGGCAGCGAGATCCAGGGCCACTTGGGCTGGCACGTCGCCGTTGACGACCACGTGCGCGCACTGGGCGGGCGCTCCCTGTGCCGCCCCTGCGACGTGCCCTGGCGGCAACCCCTCACCGCCCTCTGGTTCTTCGCGCTGCCCTTGCTCGTCGCGGGCGGTGTATGGGCCGCTGCCCACACCCGCCACCGCGCGGAGATCGTCCTCGCGACCGGGGTCGGACTGTCACTGGCCGCGCCCTATCTGTTCACCGTCGACTACGCGGCGCCGCGCTTCCTGCTGCCGGCGTACGCCCTGCTGGCCCTGCCCGTGGCGCACTGCCTGCTCCTGGCCCGGCGCGCCCGACCGCGGCGGCGCCCGGTCGCGGTCGCCCTCGTCGCCGTGGCCGTTGCCGCACACCTCGCGATCCAGTTCCGCGTGCTCGACGGAATCGTGAACCGCGTACGCGCCGACACCGCCGCCCACACCCGCATCGCCGCCGGACTGCGCGCACAGGGCGTACGCCCGCCCTGCCTGATCACCGGGGAGGAGGCGATCCGCGTCGCCTTCCGCACCGGTTGCGCCTCCCGCCAGCCCGCCGGCCACGACGCCGGCATTACGCCAGAGGCCCTCGCCACCGCGGCGCTCCGCCACCCGGTCGCGGTCCTGCTCTCCGGCGACCGACGCCCCCCGTCGTACGCTCGCCTCTGGCGATTCCACCGTCTCCCGGACCTGGGCCACCGAACCGACTACCGCGCCTACCTGTCACCTACGGCGTCTGACTGACCGACAGGTTTACCGGCCTCGCTCAAAGGCCTGTCCGCGCCGGTCTCCTCGGTGGACGCCGCCGAGATCGCCCGCCTCTCCAGGCCCGCCTCTTCGGCCGGATGTTCGGTTTCAGGACACCCACCCGGTGGGATTACGTCACGCCTCGGCTGCCGACCGACCGTAGATATACGGAAGCCGAAGTTCCCATTTACGCCTGGAGGCCCTCCGATGAGATCCGTCAACAAGTTCCAGGGCGCAGTCCTGGCCGGAGCCGTGCTGGCAGCAGCGGCGGTGGCACTGACCACCACGCCGGCCGTAGGTACGGCCCAGCCCTCCAAGAACACGCCGCTGGTCGAAGCGGTCTCCGGGCTGAACCGATCGACGCAGTGGAATCTGGCCGAGCGGATCAAGCTGAACTTCCCGACCTATATTCCCGCAGGGTTTCGCCCGCGTCGGGGACCGGCTCTTCCTGTCCAGCGTGGAGATCATCGAGGCGCCGGTGAAGTATCCGAAGCCGGTCGACGGGTACGACCGGACGCCGGGCAAGGGCCGCGGACATGTCTTCGTGCTCGACCTGAAGGGCAACCTGCTCAAGGACATCGTCCTCGGAGAAGGAAACGCCTACCACCCTGGCGGCATCGACGCCGACGGGACATCGCTGTGGGTTCCGGTCGCGGAGTACCGGCCGTACAGCCGCTCGATCGTCTACCGGATCGACCTGGCCACCCTCAAGGTGCATGAAGAGTTCCGGGTCGCTGACCACGTCGGCGGCATCGTGCCCGATCCCGGCACCGGCAAGCTGCACGGAGTGACCTGGGGATCCCGGGAGTTCTACACCTGGAACAGCAAGGGCGGTCAACTGGCCCACTCGGCCAACTCCAGCCACTTCGTGGACTACCAGGACTGCGCGTACACCAAGCGTGAGCTGATGCTGTGCACCGGCATCACCAACTACAAGACCTCGACCGGCACCGACTTCGAGCTGGGGGGCATCGCCCTGCTCGACCTCAAGTCGAAGACCGTCCGGCACGAGGTGCCGGTTCAGCTGTGGTCAGCCGCCGGCCATGTCGCCACCCGCAACCCGGTCCACCTGGAGGCCGACGGCAGCAAGCTGCGGATGTGGGCCGCTCCCGACGACGGCGAAGAGGTGTCCGGCACCGAGATCCTCGTCTACGAGGCCAAGGTCGGCTGACGCCGACGTTGGCGTCCCGCAACCGCCCGTCCCAGAACGCGGACCTTGCTCCGGGTAGAGGCGACCCGCGGTGCAACTCGGCGTGCTGGGCCGGGGGATGGACGGCGATTGACGCACTGCGGCCACCCCCCGGTCCTGCTCGTCAGGCGTTCGGGTCGAACGGAATGTTGGCCGGCTTGGCCCTCTCGAGGTGGTAGTTGAAATTGCCGTCCTTGAGGCCGAAGACGGCGCTGCCGAAATTGGCCTGGCTCAGCTTGTCGCGGAGTCCCGCGGGGTAACCGTTCCAGCCGACCAGCCTGGGGAACTGCCACCCGTGGTAGTGGTTCTCCGGCGGCTCGTCGTTGGAGTTCGCGGGGCGGAAGCAGTGCGTGCTCGCGCCGTCCTTGTGGTACACGATCTTGGGGTGTGTCCCGTCCCACCGGATCTGGTCACGGCCGTAGATGTTGAAATTGCCGTGGGCGGAGGTGGAGACGTACTGGGCCTGGTTGTTCTGCACCCACACCACGACGTGCTCCCAGTCGTGGCGGTGTCCGCCGAGGCTGCTGCCGGGCACGGCTTGGTCCTTCTCGAAATAGAGCCCGTACATGATCGCGCACCAGCCGTTGTTGCACTTGTACCGCGCGTATCCGTTGGTGTTGTCGAGGTCCCATGAGTCGCGGCACTGGCCGTTGAGGGCCCCGCTCGGGTTGAGGCCGGGGTTTATGGTCCCGTCAGGGCCGATGGCGGGAGTGGGGTAGCAGCCGTCCCCGTCGTAGTCGTAGGCCGGTTGGAACGTCTGCTCCAGTCCGTCCGCGTTGGCGGGCAAGGCCTGGGGCGGGTCGGCGAGAGCGCTGCCCGGTAAGGCGATGACCAGCGCGATGGCGCTGCCAAGGATGAGTGAGACCTTGCGGATGCGCGAGCTTTTCTTCACTGCGTCCTCCTGATCGACCGCGGCGTGGGGGGCACGCGGTCCGGTAGACATGCCCAGCCCAGCTGGTTGACATGCCCGGCTCAGCCTCTCCGGCCCTCGTTGACACGCTGAGCGCCGACAGGTGTCAGAGCGATGAAAGGTCAACCAATACAGGGGGTGGGCGACCTGAGCCGGAGTTACATGTTGAGCGGAGTGTGACGGCTACGAAGGCCGAAGTGAAGGTGTCGGAAACCGAGTTGAACTCAGATGCGCACCAGCGGCGGGCGCGGCCGGGAGCGAACCTCACAGTAGTGGCCCCTGCGGTGGTGGTCCGCTCTGCCCGTGAGTGTTCGGCCACGGGTCGCGGTCGAACACTCACGAGCCCGAGGGTCAGGCGCGGCCGCTGATGGCGAACACCTTCAGGTTGGCCGCCGGCGGGCTGGAGATCGAGCTCACCGTACGGTCCTTGTCGACCGGCAGCGCCACATGCCGGATCCGCACCGCGCGGCCGTCCGCCGTGCCGTTGACGTTGTACCGGGTGTCGGTGGAGAGTGCGGTCTCCTCGCCGAAGTGCGGTGACGCGCTCGCCCAGTCGGTCACTGCCAGCGGGGCGGTGGACGTCGTCCCGTCGGTGTAGGTGATCGTGACCTCCGTCTGCTGGTCTCCGTTGACCGCCGTGACCAGCAGGTCGAGCGCGGAGTAGCGGCCCGGGGCCAGGTAGGTCCGCTGGCCCCGCAGGCTCAGGAAGTTGCCGGTCGTGCCCGAGGTCTCCGGGATCCGGTAGGCCCGCCCGGCCACAGTCCGACTGCCCGGTGCGGGCAGTTGCCCGGCCGGGAAGCTCCATCCCTTGCCGTCCAGGTTGCCCTGCTGCTTGGCGTCCGCGGTGGCTACTCCGTCCACGTCGTACTGGGTCCGCAGATCCTGGGCACAGTCGGGTCCGGACGCCGCGCACGGTCCCGGCAGGTTGGGCAGCGCGGTGTCCGCTGCGGGCACATGATCGACCGGCAGGTCGCCCGCGCCGGTTCCCCATCCGGTGTTCGGTGTCGGGCCCACGTTCACCACGACCTCGCCGCCGCGGTTGAGCAGCGACTCCGGCAGCCACGACTGGCTGTGCGTCCGCCCGTTGACCCGGACGTTCTGGACGTAGACGTTGTCCGCCGAGGCCGCCGGTGCGGTGACCGTGATGGTCGGGCCGCCGTCGCGCTTGATCCACGCCTTCGGGAACATCGGGCTGGACAGCAGCATTTCGGCGCGGCTCGGGGTCTGCGGGTACATGCCCAGGGCGGCGAAGACGTACCAGGAGGACATGGTGCCGAGATCGTCGTTGCCGGGCAGGCCGTTCGGGCCCGTCCCGTACACCAGCGACGCCATCGCCCGTACGGTCTCCTGCGTCTTCCACGGCTGACCCAGCGCGTTGTAGAGCCACGGGGTGTGGATGCCCGGCTCGTTCGTCGGGTCGTAGCGGAATCCGTCACCGCCGGTCGCCCACGAGCCATCCGTGCGGTGGAAGAACATGTCGAGCCGTTCGGCCGCGCGTTCCTTGCCGCCCATCGCCTGGGCCAGCCCGGAGACGTCGTGCTGCACCATCCAGGTGTAGGTCGCGCTGGTGCCCTGGGCGAAGCCGGCGTCCGAGGTCGGCGAGAACGGCCACAGCCAGGTGCCGTCCGCCTTGCGGGCCTGCTGGTAACCGCCTTCGACCCCGGCCGAGGGATTGAAGGTGTTGCGCCACCAACTCGCCCGCGGCATCAGTTCGTCGTACTCGGCGGTGCGGCCCAGCCGCTTCGCCCAGTCCGCCAGGCCGAAGTCGGCGGTCGCGTCCTCCAGCGTTTCGGCCGCCCCACCCCAGCAGTGGCAGGTGTCCTGCGGCGCGTAGCCGAGCCGCTCGTACTCGGCCAGGTTGGGCCGCTGGCCGACGCACTGGCCGGGGCAGCCGGCGTCGGACAGGCCGTCCGGGTTCGGTACGGTCGCCTGCTTGACCAGGGAGTCGAAGGCTCCGCGCACATCGAAGTTGCGGACGCCGAGGGCGTAGAAGCCGGCCAGGGTCGGCGCCGACGGGTCTCCCGTCATCACATGGGTGGCGCCGTTGATGTGGACCCACCGGTCCCACACCCCGCCGTTCTGCTGGGCGATGTTGTAAAGGGACTGGGCGAAGTCACCCGCGACCTTCGGTTCGAGCAGCGCCAGCAGCTGGGTGTGCGCGCGGTACTCGTCCCAGCCGGAGAAGTTGCCGTACTGCGCGCGCTGACCGCGCACCAGCCGGTGCACCTTCTGATCGGCGCCGGGGTACGTACCGCCGACGTCGTTGGTGATGTTGGGCTCCAGGTAGGAGTGGTACATCGCGGTGTAGAAGGCGGTGCGCCGGTCCGCCGAACCACCGGCCACCTCGACGGAACGCAGCCGGTCGTTCCAGTCGCGGCGCGCGTCCGCCGCGACGGAGGCCACATCGTCGCCCGCCTTCACCTCGCTCGCGAGGTTCTTTTTTGCGGCGTCCAGGCTGGTGTAGGAAATGCCCACCTTCATGCGCACATCGGCGTCGGAGGAGGTGTCGAAGGAGACGTATCCGCCCGAGCCCCGGCCCACACGGTCCGCGCCGGTCGCGTAACCCTCGCCACCGCTCGCGCTGGTGGTGCCGGGCCGGAGCTCACTGTCGACCCAGGTGCCGGTGCCCGCGAAGGCGCGGTCGAAGGAGGCCACGAAGTGCAGCCGGTAGTAGCTCTTGCGGTTGTTGACGCCTCCGTTGGCACGGCGGCCGCAGAACGCGCCGGTCAGTACCGATCCGGTGACCGTCCGGGTGGCCGGGTCGATGTGGATCTCGGCGTCCTCGCTGCCGTTGAGCGAGTTGGAGACTCGGAACAGCATGTTGGCGGCGGAGTCCTTGGGGAAGGTGAACTCTCCCACGCCGGCCCGGGTGGTGGCCGTCAGGTCGGCCGTGGCGCCCGAACCGAGCTTGACGCTGTACCGGCCGGGCTCCGTGTGTTCGTTGTCGTGGCTGAAGTCGGCGGCGTAGATCTGGTCCTTGGTGTCCGCGGTCGGCGAGGACGTGACCGCGCCGACGAAGGGCATGACCGGGATGTCGCCCGCGGCGCCGGGGTGGCAGCCCGCCCCGTTGACATGGGTGAGGCCGAAGCCGCGGACCCGGGTCGTGTTGTACGAGTACCCGTTGGAGCCGGCGGTGTTCGTCTGGTCGCCCGCGGTGCTGGTGGGGCTCCAGGAGAGCATCCCGAACGGCCGGACGGCCCCTGGGTAGGTGTTGCCTCCGTTGGAGGAGCCGATCAGGGGGTCGACGTAGCGAACGGGGTCGGTGACTTTGGCCGGCAGCGGTTTCGCGGCCGCCGGCAGGGCAGTGGTGAGCGTGCCGACCATGGCGGCTGAAAGGCCGCCGATGACGAGACGTCTTATGGATGAGCTGATCACACAGGAATCTCACAGCGGAATTCCGGCCAGAACGTGAACATGACCGAAACGACAGGGTCGGTGGACGGAACCAACGGGGTGGCGCGGATGGTGCGCCCTCGTCCTCGAGTAACTGCAGTGCCATCTGCACGGTGGCAGTCGAAGCATCGAACCTGGCCTCGAGCTCCACGGTGGACGGCAGCGGTCGCATCGGTCGTAGGCACTGTCATCCGACCCTGATCTCGTACCGCAGCCGCTGGCGATCGGCAGGCATCGTCATCATGTCCACCTGAATCGGCCGGTCGTCGCCGTCCAGCATGATCCGCGTCAGCTGCAGGACAGGCTCGTTCGGCCCGGTCCGCAACGCCTCCCGTCCCTCTGCGCGAGGCATCCGGGCGATCACGTCCTCGCGGACCCGTACGCGGCGTGCCCGAGGTCGGCGAGAAGTATGACCGCTCCACCGGGGATCTTGGGTGCCGGGCGAGGGGGTGCCCTGGGCGACGGAACTGGAGACGGCGGCCCCCACGCACTGCCGCCTGCCACCGGACCCGCGAGTCAGCCAAGGGGGACCTGCGCGAGTGACGACCACTCGTACAGGCGGTTGTCCCGGTTGATGACGATCAACTCGGCGTGGGTGATGCGGGCATGGGCTTCTGCCGCAGCTGTTCGCGACGAGCGGGGCCCGGCCGGATGACTACCGGCACGCGGAGGGCGATCCGGACTGCGAGTACCAGGCGGCACGCCTGGACACCTCGCGAGCACGTCACCCGCGCAGCGAACTGACGCTGGGCGCGAAGTCGGGGAAACAGCACACCACTCCCCTCGGCTACGTCCGCGACGGCGACCTGCTGCTGGTCGTCGGGTCCAACCTCGGCGCGCCAAGTCATCCGGCCTGGTACCACAACGTGCTCGCCCATCCCCTGGTGCAGGTGGAGATCGGCGCCGAGTCCTTCGAAGCGATCGCCGTCCCCGCCGAGGGCGCCCGCCGCGAGCGGCTGTTCGCGCACGTGGTGCGCGCGGTGCCCGGATACGGCGACTACCAGACCCAGACCGTCCGAGCCCTGCCGGTCGTGGTGCTGGAGCGGGCCGAGCCCGAGGCGGGGGCAGGTCCCCGCGAGGTCAACAACCTCGCCGACAAGCTGATAGAGGTCCACACCTGGCTGCGCGGGCAGTTGCGGCACGTGCGCGCCGACGCCGACGCCCACTTCGCCGCGCAGGCGGCCCACCACGGCCCCGGCGAACCGTCTGCGCCAGGGCTCGGCCTGCAGATCCGGCAGCACTGCCTGGCGTTCTGCCAGTCCCTGGAGTTCCACCACACGAGCGAGGACGGGCACCTGTTCCCCGCGCTCGCGAGCCACCACCCCCACCTGCGCGACGCCCTCGACCGGCTCCGCGACGAACACCGGACGGTCGCCCGCATCCAGGGCCCTCGCCCTGCCAGGAGTCGCTTCTCCCCGTGCTGGCCGAGATCCCGTGGCCCCCGGCGCCGCGGGTACCCGACACGGCGGAAAGCGCCACCACCTGACGGACGACCACAGGAGAGCGGTGGCGGCCCCGCCCGTCACCGCTCTCGCCCACCCTGCGGGTACCGCCCGCCCGCGGGCATTCCCGCGCCTACCGCACTCGCGGTTCAAGCAGCTCAGCTTGCCACGGCGCCATGGCCGTATCCACGGCCCACAACTCCCGGCGGGCGCGCGCGGATCCGGTCTCCAGAGCGACACCCGCGCGACACCCGCAGCGTGCCCTGCCGGCTCAACCGCGCGCGCTCCGGCTCGCCCGCCGGCCCGCCCCGCTTGCTGAGGGGGGACGGGGTGGGGTTGTTGGCCGGTGGGTCAGGCGACCACTCAGCTGCGCAGGAGCTCGCCGAAGCCGGGGACCCGGTCGGGGATGTCGCCGGTGCGCAGGGCGTGCCAGACCATGGCCTGGTTGCTGGTGACGACGGGCCTGCCGAGTTCGGCTTCCAGGTCCTCGATGACCTCCGCCGAGCGCAGCGCCGTGCAGCTGAGGAAGTAGGCCTCGGCCGCCGGATCGCGGTTGCGGACGGCGAAGTCGTAGAGCTGCTCCGGCGGCAGCGCGGCCATCTCGGTGTTGGTGTTGATGCCCAGGGAGTCCTCGGCGACGACCTCCAGGCCGGTGGCCCGCAGGTACTCGATCTCCCTGGCGTGGACCGCCGGCACATACGGGGAGAGCAGGACCAGCTTGCTCGTCCCCAGTGCCGCGAACGCGGACTCCAGAGCGTGTGAGGTGGCGATCGAGGGGATGCCGGTGAGCCGGCGCATCCGTTCGGCGATCTCGGTGCCGGCACCGGCCGAGGCGGTGGTGACCGCCGTGCAGTGGAACACCAGCAGGTCGGGCCGGGCGTCGGCGAGCAGCTGGACCGCGGTGTCCAGTCCGGCGAGCATGGCTTCCAGTTCGGCGTCGGAGCTGCCGGTGAGCCGGAGCCGGGTGTAGTGGGCGGCCACGCCGGCCGGGAGCATCGTGTTGATCTGCGGCTCGGCGACCGTGTTCCCCGAGGGGATGAGGATGCCGAGCCGCAGTCGCCGCCCGTAGTCGACGGTCATACCGTCGCCGCGAGGCCGGCGCGGGCGGCCCTCAGGTACTCGCGGTTGATGTAGTCCCCGGCGTTGGTCTTGGAGCGGCCGGGGAGGGCGCGTATCAGGGAGCTGATGTCGATGAGGGTCTGCACCGCGGCGTCGCTCGCGTCGCCGTCGCGGGGGAAGATCTCGGCCCCGGTGTACTCGTCCCAGGCGCGTAGCGCGTAGTCGCGGTCCACGCCGGTCTCACGGACCGCGATGTCGGTGGCCTCCTCGCGGTGGGTGAAGAACCATTCGTGGGCCTTGACGAAGCCGCGCATGAAACGGATCGTCAGGTCCTTGTTCTCGCGGGCCCATACGGAGTCCACGTTGAGCGAGGTGAACTGGAAATCCGGGAATTGGTCCCGCGGTTCGGCAAGGGTGGTGTAACCCTCGTCCAGGGCAACGTAGTTGAGCGGTACGCCCTGCAGGCCGGCCTGGATCTCTCCCGACCGCAGCATTTCCCAGCGGGTGAGGATCGGGCCGCAGGCGACCATTTCGTAGTCGCGCGGGTATTCCAGCCCGTGCGCGGAGAACAGCTTCATCACGAGTGACGAACTGCCCGCTTCCAGGGAGGAGACACCGACGGTCTTCCCACGCATGTCCTCGAAGGATTTGATCGAACCGTGCGCGATGAGCGAGAAGGGGAGCTTGTTGACGTTTCCGCCGATGATCTCCAGATTGCCGCCACCTTCGCTGTCGAGGATCACATGCTCGGTGACGCCGCAGGAGAACTGCACCTCGCCGTCCTTCAGCAGTTGGGTCACCTCGTCGATGGGCTCGTGCAGTTCCAGTGCCACCTCGATGCCCTCGTCGGCGAACTGTCCGGTGTGGACAGCCACCCAGAGCGGCATGTTGAAGTAGTTGGTGGATACAGCGGCGAGTCGGACATGGTCCATGGGAAGGGGACTCCTCGTTCGTGGTGGGTCAGGCCAGGACGGGCGCGGCGGGTGTCACCGCGTTCATCGGGCGGCGGGTGAGGGTCAGGTTCGCGGTGGTACCGATCAGGAGCAGGGCTCCGGCGATCAGGAAGGCCACGGTGAAGCCGCCGGTGGCGGCCACGGCGTAGCCGGTCACGATGGGGGCGAGCAGCCCGAAGACATTGCCGCCGAAGATCAGGAAGCTGATCGCGGTACCCGCCAGGGAGCCGTTGGGCAGCAGGTCGTTGGTCAGCGCGATGTTCATGCCCATGGCGGTGGACACGCAGGTCAGGGAGATGCTGAACAGGGTGAGGACCAGCCAGGTGGAGGTGACGAACGGGGTGATCAGGATGACCGACGACGCGAGCAGCGCCGCTGAGATCAGCGCCCGGCGGCCGCCGCCGGCGTGGTTGCCCCGCTTGTTCACCAGGCGGTCGCTGAACCGCCCGAGGACGAGTCCGAACACCACGGCCGCCGCGTAGGGGATGGCGGTGAAGGCGCTGGACTTCAGCACGTCCATGCCGCGGGTGGTCTCCAGGTAGCTCGGCAGCCACGTCATGAACAGGTAGAGGGTGTAGCCGGCGCATCCCTGGCTGAGCGCCAGTCCCCACATCGTCCGGCTGCGCAGCAGAGTGCGCAGGGCGACGGTGGTACGCACCGGGGTCGCCGCCGCGGCCGGTTCCCTGTCTTGCAGGATCATCTCCCGCTCCGCCGCGCCGAGCCACCGGGCCTCCTCCGGCCGCCGGTACAGGACGTACCAGAACACCGCCAGAATCAGCCCGGCGCCGCCGGTGACGATGAACGAGGCACGCCAGCCGAAGTCCGTGACGAGCCAGCCCACGATCAGCGCGCCGACGGCCGGTCCCGCGTACGCGCCGCTGTTCAGCCATGCCGAGGCGGTGCCGCGCTCCGACTGCGGGGCCCAGTCGCGGATCACCTTGCCGCCGGCCGGATAGCCCGCGGCTTCGCCGGCCCCGAGCAGCATGCGGGTGGCGAGTAGACTCCCGTAACCGCTGACCGCGCCGGTCAATCCGCCGGCGAATGACCACAGGGCCAGACTTCCCGCCGTGATCCGGCGGGCCCCCCACCGGTCAATTGCCGCGCCGAGCGGAACCAGAAAAAGAAGATACGTCCATATATAGGACGACAGCAGATATCCCATTTCCACGGGAGAAAGTCCGTAGGCCTTCGAGATGGGCCCTGCGGCAACCGCGAGATTAATTCGGTCCAGATAGCTCGTCATCATCAGCAGAAAAAGACCACCGTAGACGAGATACCGTCTCTTGCCTCGCATGGGCCCTCCTTGAGGGGCGGCTCGGTTAATTCCCTGGAGTTCGGGACAACATACTGAGGAAATCTGGATGAAACCAACGCATGTTGAGCATGAGGTCATGAGCGGCATTCATACAGGCGGGCGGCACGGGTGAACCTCCGGTCCGTCGACCTGAACCTGCTGGTCGTCTTCGAGGCGGTGGTCGACGAGCGGAGCGTTTCCAAGGCCGCCGCTCGGCTGGGGCTGACGCAGTCGGCCGTGAGCCATGCGCTGGCCCGGCTGCGCAAGGTGTTCGCCGACGAACTGGTGGTGCGCGGCCCGGGTGGTATGGAGCCGACGCCGCGTGCCCTGCACATAGCCGAAGCGGTCACCGCGGCGCTGTGCGAGGTGCAGCAGGTGATCGACGAGCAGCAGCAGTTCGATCCGGGCACGTCGAAGCGGGACTTCACGCTCCGTGTCTCGGAGTACGTGGCGCCGTTTCTGCTGCCGCCGCTGTGCGTGGCACTGCGCTCCGAGGCTCCCGGTGCGACCCTGCGGGTGCTGCCCTTCCGCCCGGGCGCCGGCACGGGGGCGGTGGAACCTAACGAGCTGCACGTACGGCTGTCGCCGCAGGAGGAACCAGGAACCGGATTCACCTGCCAGCGGCTGCTGGAAGGCGAACTCGTCGTCCTGATGAGCGGGAGCCATCCGCAGGCCCGGCGGCGGATGACCCTGGAGCGCTACCTGGAACTGCCGCACATCAAGGTCGCCGTCCCGGCGGTCGGCACCAATCTGATCGACGACGTGCTCGCCGAGCGCGGGCTGATGCGCAACCTGGTGCTCACCCTGCCGAGCTGGTTCGAGATCCGGGGCGTGGTGGCCTCCACGGACCTGGTGGTGGCCATTCCCCGCCGGTGGGTGGCCGACCCGGTCTTCTCCGAGGGCTGCGTGTGGCAGCCGCTGCCGCTGGAGGAGGTGACGTTCAGCGTGGACCTGCGCTGGCGGACCAGGGACAGCCGCGACCCGGGGCTGGTGTGGATGCGCGAGCTGGTGGCGCGGGCGTTCGGCACGGCGGGCGATCCGTCCTGAAATCGGGGGGTCCGAGCTGTCCGCCGGGCCCTGGACACGCTCGGCGCCACGCGGGGGATCGTGAACGCGCCGGCCGGCTGCTCCCCCGTATCCGTCGCCGGGCAGGCCCTCACCGACCCGCTTCCTGAGCCCCCTCTCAGCGCCTCCTTAGAGCGACCATAAGGATCGCCGTCACCCCCTCCCAGCAGGCGATTTCGCCGTTGCGAGTGGCTAGCTTGCTGATCGCCAGGGCCGGTTCGAGCAGCCCGCCGACAACAACGCCCCCGAAGCGAACGGCGTCACCAAGTCCGCGGCCGCCCGGCGCAAGACGACCCCCGGCGGCCGCCACGGCCGCTGACGTATACGAAGAGGCAGGACTGCGGCCCGTTCCCCGAAAGGGCTCGGGCCGCAGTTGCGACTTTCTCAGTCGAATACCGACGCGCACGTCGTCGGCGTCGCATGCGCCGGATCCAGCGCGTTCGCCACCTCGTGGTACGCGATCCGGTCGAACAGCCCTATCGCCACATGCTCCGACAGGTCGACCACGCACAGGGCCTGGAGCAGCACATTCCGTACGTCCGGGCCTGCCAGGTACTGCGAGCGGTATGGCGTGACCACCTCGTCGTAGCGAGTGGCGATGACTGTGTAGCGCACGCCGGGCACGGTGTCGCCGCCCGCGTTGAGCTTGCTGAGGAAGGCGGAGCCGGCCACCTGGTCGGCCAGCCCCGGGGTGGCGGCGCTGAGCAGGGCCTCGGCGCCCGGGAAGTACGGCAACAGCATGGCAAGGCCGTTCAGCGTGGTGCCGTGGTTGTCGGGGGCGAGGCCGACCAGCGCGTTCACCTTGTCGGCCCCGCCCAGGAACTTGAGGTAGTGGCGCGGCATCATGCCGCCCTGGGAGTGGCCGACGAGGTCCACTTCGGATGCGCCGGTCGCGGCGAGCACCTTGTCGACGTAGGTGTCGAGTTGCTCGGCCGACTTGTCGATCGGGCCGAGGCCGTGGAAGAAGGGCACGCCGGGGAGCTGCCCGTAGTCGAGGGAGAAGACGCAGTAGCCGCGCCTGACCAGGTACGGGGCGAGGGCGAGCCAGTTGTCGACGGAGTTCCCGAAGGTTCCGTGGACCAGGACGACGGGGCGGGGGTGGGCGGTGGAGGGCTTGCAGGAGTAGTTGTTCCAGCCGCTGCGGGGCGCTGGGGCTGCGTTCGCGACGGCAGGTGTGAGGGCGACGGACACGGCCAGCAGCAGGGCGGCGACCGGTCTGAGGGCACGTTTCCAGGGCAGCATCGGGCAATCTCCTTGCGGCTCAAGGGAGTAGCGATGGCTGGATTTGTGGTGCTCACGCCAACTTACGCACGAGTAATGAAAGATTGGAAGTTACGCGCCGGTAAAAACTGACCCCTGGTCAACACACGGGGGCTGAGCGGCGAATGAGCCCGGCACGACCGCCCGCGGTCCGAACTTCGCCCGTGCCCGGTCCGCCTGGCTCACGACGTGGCCATGGCCGGAACCTCCAGGCAGAGTTCGTAGCCGCCGTCGGCCGTCGGGCCGAAGGTGACGGTGCCGCCGAGGAGCGCGGCGCGCTGGCGCAGACTGACCAGGCCGTAGCGGGCGCTGGGGAGGGGGAGGGCGGGCTGGGTCGGTGCGGTGTTGGTGACCGTGACGCGGACGGTTCCGTCCTCGTGACGGATGTGAACCGTCGCCGTGGCGCCGGGGGCGTGCTTGCGTACGTTGGTCAGCGCTTCTTGGACGGTGCGGTAGATGGCGCGCTGGACGGCCGGCGGAAGGCCGTCAGGCAGGTCGGTCCCACGGTCCGACTGCCGGTCCGCTTGCCGGTCCGCCTGCAGATCGGTCTGCGCCTCGGGCTCGGTCCGCGGCCCGGTCCGCAGGTCCGTGTGCAGTTCGGCCTCGATGCCGCTGCTGTCGACCAGCCGCTGGAGGTCGGCCAGGGACGGTTGCGGAGTCAGCTCTGTGGGGTGGCCCCCGGAGGCGCGCAGGACGCTGACCATGTGCCGCAGTTCGTCCAGGGTCTGGACGCTCAGCCGCCGGATCGTGGCGGCGGCTTCCTTGACTTCGGCGTCCCGGGTGCCTACCTGGAGCGCCCCGGCCCGCACCGCGATCAGGCTGACCTGGTGGGAGACCACGTCATGCATCTCCCGGGCCAGCTGCGCGCGTTCCCTGGCCAGCACGGTCTGGGTGGTCAGCAGCCGCTCGTGGTCACGCGCCTCGGAGATCTCGGCGAGTCGTAGCGACAGATCGCGCCGGGTCTGGACGAGCTGGCCGAGGAAGACGGGAGCGGCCGCCGTTGCCGCGGTGTAGCCGAGGGTGATGAGGGTCGCGGTCTCCGACAGGTCGAAGTTCGGTGACGGCCACGAGGTCATGTCGCTGATCGTGAACGCCAGGGCGCAGACGGCCAGCAGGGTGCGGCGGCGGGTCAGTGAGGCAAGTGTGTACAGCGCAGCCAGCGCGGCGAAGACCGCGTCGGAGAGCACGACGGCGGGCAAGGTGAGCAGGAAAGTAAGCAGCGGCAGGCGACGGCGCAAGAGAAGAGAGAAGGCGGCGGCCAGGGCGAAGGCCAGACGTAGCGGCTCATCAGTGTGGACATTGGCCCAGACATCGAAAAGCGAGACTCCGACGAGGGCGGCGTCCAGCAGCGGGGCGGGCAGGCGGCGGGGGGTCACGCCCCCTCCTGGTCCCGCGGCGGCCTGAGCAGGCCCGCCCGTTCGGCGAGCAGGGCGGCCTGGACACGGCTGCCCACCTCCAGCTTGGTGAGGATGGCGCTCACATGGTCCTTGACCGTGCCGGTGCTCAGGTGCATCCGTGTGCCGATGTCTGTGTTGGACAGCCCCTTGGCGATGAGGAGGAGTACGGCGCGCTCGCGGTCGGTCAGCCGGTCGAGGCTGCGGGCGGCGGGTTCCTGCGAGCCGGCTTCGAGGTAGCCGTCCACGACCGTCCTGGTGACCTTGGACGACAGTACGGTGCCGCCGTCGGCCAGGGCCCGTACCAGGAACGGCAGTTCCTCGGGATCGGTGTCCTTGAGCAGGAAGCCGGCGGCGCCCGAGCGAAGTGCGGTTGCCACGTACTCGTCCATGTCGAACGTCGTGAGCATGGCCACCACCGGAGGGTGCGGCAGCCGACGGAGGCCGGCCAGGACGGTGAGCCCGTCCACGTCCGGCATCCGGATGTCCAGCAGCACGACGTCGGGACGTGCCTCCTGCGCCGTCTGGACCGCCTGGCCGCCGGGAACCGCCGCCACGACCTCGATGTCGTCCGCCGTGTCGAGGATGTGCTGAAAGCCCGTACGGATCAGGGCCTCATCGTCGACCACCAATACCCGGATCACGCGTGCTCCACTCGCCATCGGACCACTGTCCGATTCGTACCATGCCGAGGGACGCCCTGCGGGTGCCCGACACCGACTGCGGCCGGGCGGCGGGGCTGCGCCAGCCGGTTGGCGGGGGTGGCTCCGGACAACTGCCGGATGGTTGAAACGAGCAGCTTTCCCAATCCTGGAGTAGTGACGCGCGACGTATCACCGGCCGTGCTGTCCGGGGCCGCACCGGCGGCCGGGACAGGCCGCTCCCCCATCGCCACGTCATCGACGGGACGGCTGATCGGCCTCGACCTGGCCCGTGGTCTGGCGATCCTGGGCATGTACGCAGCCCACGTCGGCCCCGACCCGTCGGAGGGCGGGGCGCTGGGCTGGACGATGGAGCTGGCCCGTGGCCGGTCCGCTGCCCTGTTCGCTCTGCTCGCGGGGTTCAGTCTGATCCTCCTCACCGGCCGGCCGCAGCCACGGACCGGGCGCGCGAGTCGGCAGGCGGTGGTCAGGGTGCTGATCCGCTCCGCCGTTCTGATCGCCCTGGGATACGCCCTGGTCGCTCTCGACACCGAGGTCGACGTGATCCTTGCCGCCTACGGGCTGCTCTTCGTCCTCGCGCTGCCGCTGTACCGGCTGCGGGCCGCCACCCTGGCCGTCATCGCCGCGGCGGCCGCGCTCGTCATGCCCCAGGTGCTGTATCTGATCCGGATCGCGGTCGAGGGCGGGAGCTGGGCCGATGCCGTCGTCGCCTACGATCCGCTGGCCCGGGTCACCGACTCGGACGGCTTCGTCGAGCTGTTCATCACCGGCGCGTACCCGGTGCTGACCTGGCTTTCCTTCATCATCGCCGGAATGGCGGTGGCCAAGCTCGACCTCGGCCGGCCCGGCGTTCTCACCAAGCTCGCCATGTGCGGCGGCGCGCTGGCTGTGCTCGGCTACGGAGGCTCATGGCTGGCCCTGCACCTCGTCCCGGGCGCGCAGGCCGCCGTGAACGCGGCCACGGACACCACGGCGGCGGCATCGGCCTGGTGGTCCGACGCCGTGGGCGAGGACCCGACCGCAGGCGTTCCCGCCTGGCTGCTGGTGGCCGCGCCGCACAGCCAGACGACCTGGTCCATCGTGGGCAACACCGGCGTCGCCCTGGCGGTCCTGGCCGTCTGTCTCATCGCCACCAACCGGTCGGCGCGCCTGCGGCGGGCTGCCGCGCCCGTCACCGCGGTCGGCTCGATCGCCCTGACCGCGTACGTCGGCCACATCGTCGCCATCAAGGTTCTGGGCGTCGACGACCTGCCGGACTCCGCCGCCCTGCCGGTGCTCATCTGCTTCGCCGTCGCGGCCATGCTGCTGGCCCTCGCCTGGACCCGGTTCTTCCGGCGCGGACCACTGGAGTACTTGCTGCACGCCGCCACTACACCCGCGAGCCTGATCAAATGACCGGCGGCAGACAACGAAAACCTCTACGGGACAACGACGTCGGCTCACACCATCCGGCGTCATGCCGGGCCAGGAAGGAAGTCAGTCGCATGACGGTCCTGACATTTCTGAGCGCGCCGGGCGGGGACGCCACCAGGGACGGAGTCTTCGGTGGGGGTCCTGCGAGTGAGCGCGGCCTGCATGAGGCAGGCGCCGTCGGAGCAGCGCTCCCCCCGTACTCGCCGGCCGTCCGGGCGCCTTCGACCCGCTGCGCGCAGACCGCTGACGCTCTCGGCCTGGAGACAACACTCGAGCCCGCGCTGCGCGACATCGACTACGGCAAGTGGCGCGGCCGCACGGTCGACGAAGTCGCCGCCACCGACCCCCACGGGCTCAGCGCCTGGCTCACAGACCCGGACGCCACGCCACACGGAGGCGAGTCCGTACGCCGGCTCTGCCGCCGAACCGCGAACTGGCTCAGCAACGTGCCGCCCGACATGGGCAGCGCACTGGCTATCACCGAACCAGCCGTGATACGGGCCGCGCTCGTCCATGCTCTGTCCGAACCGACAAGAGCCTTCTGGCATCTCGATGTGCCGCCGCTGTCCGCGATCTCCCTTGTGTCGCGCGGTGGCCGCTGGAACGTCC
This sequence comes from Streptomyces sp. NPDC000880, assembly GCF_053599675.1. Lineage (NCBI taxonomy): Bacteria > Bacillati > Actinomycetota > Actinomycetes > Kitasatosporales > Streptomycetaceae > Streptomyces > Streptomyces sp. NPDC000880. The sequence continues at coordinate 68,553 of NZ_JBSFMS010000023.1, forward strand.
TGCTCGACAGCGTCACTCTCTGCTGCCGTTCTGGACCTGACGTCGTCGAACACGTTGACGTGGTGAGAGTGACCGGACCGGGACTTCGCCGTGTCGGCCGGCTCACCGTCGCTCCTCACCGAGGGGCCTTGGTCTGATGCGTATCGGGCGCCCGCGCTGCCCGCGGTGGAGTTCGGCGAGGTGCAGCAGCAGGTCGGGCTGTACGCCGGGTTCTGTGTCCTCGTGGCCGGATCAAGATCCTCGCCACACTGCGGTAGCCCGCGCCACGAGATCAACTCATTGTCAGGGCCCGGTCCTGATCGTGCTGATTGGCTAGAGCGGCGGGGTATACGGCTCCTGGCCCGAAGCGGCGGCGGGCTCGATCCGCGGCCGCTTCGGCGGCGCGGGCACGGTCATCACTGGGGTCCAAGGAGAGTTGGCGGTGAGCGCCGTCGGCCGACAGCAGATCGTCGGCACGGATCACGAAGGCGCGAACTCTTGCGCGCTGCAGCCCGAGGGTGTTCAGCAGGCCCAAGGCAGCCGTGGCGAGGGCAGATGAGTGGTTGGTGGATTCCGGCAGCGCACGCGTGCGCGTGGTGGAACTGCGGTCGGCGTACCGCGCCGTGAGAGTGAGCCGGCCGGTGACCTGGCTTTCACCGCGCAGGCGTTGACCAATCTGGTGGGCAAGTCCCAGGACGGCCCGGTGATGACGCGCCGGGTCGAGACAGTCCCGGTCCAGCACGAGGTCGGCGACCAGGTGCGCTACCGGTTCCAGCGGGGTGACCGGGCGGGGATCACGGCCTTGGGCGCGCTCGGCCAGCAGCCGAGCGGGGCCGACGCCGAGAAAGCGTTGCAGGGTCGCCGCGGGTACGTCGGCGACCTGGCCGATGGTGTGCAGGCCGTATCTGCCGAGCGCGGTTGCTGTGGCGCGGCCGATCCCGGGCAACGCCGTGACCGGTCGGGGGCGCAACCAGGCGACAGCCTGTTCTGTGGGTACCCACGTGGCGCGTCCCGGCGCGGACCCGTCGGCCGCCATGGTGGCCAGCATGCGGTTGGCCGCGAGCCCTGCGCTGCTTTCGATGCCGTACAGGGCCATCAGCCGCAGCTGCGCCAGCTGGACCAAGTCGTAGGGAGACAGGTCGAAGTATCTGAGCGCGGAGGTCAGGTCGAGCTGGACGGCGTCGAGCGACACCGCCTGGACATGGGGGGTGATGCCGGTCAGCAGGTCGATCGCGTCGGCGTACTGCCCTTCGTCCGGTACGGCGTGCAGGTGCAGGTGGGCGATGTGCCGTCGGTTCGTGATCATCCCGCGCTCCCTGGGCTTGTGTAGCCGAGTTTCCTCAGGTCGGCCGAGCGGCTGCCGGCCGGTTGCAGGTCGGCGTAGGGATGCAGTCGGGCTCCTGTCATGCCGTTGGGCAGAGTGCGCTGCGGCTGCGCGGGGGTCGGGTGCGGGTGGCCGGCTCCGAGCAGGGCGAGGGCGGCTTCGGGGCCGTGGTCGCGGCGGGCGGCGGCGATCTGGTCCAAGTCCCAGGCCATGGTGCCGACGACGGTCCGACGGGTGCCGCGCACCTGTACCGTGCCGCGGACCAGCAGCAGCCCGCTGTGGAAGACCGTGTGCGCACAGGCCGGGTGGGAGTCTTCGAAGAAGGCCAGGTCGACCAGACCGGAGCCGTCCTCCAGGGTGACGAAGATGATGCGCTTTCCGCTGGCGATCGGCGGGGTCTGGGTGGAGGCCCGCACGCCGGCGACCAGGACCTGCCGGCCCGGGCGGGCTCCGGCCAGGTGTGCCGCGTCGGTCGCGCCGATCTCCCGCAGCAGCCGGTGGTGATGCTCCATCAAGTGCTTGGAGACGTCGATGCCGAGAGTGTTCAGCTCTGCGCTCAGGGCTTCGCGTCCGGTCATCTCCGGCAGGCCGCTCGGCTCTGCTCCTCCGATCGCGTCCGCATCGATGGGCAGCTGGCCCTTGCCCGCGGACCGGACTCGGGACTGCCGGTGGAGTTCAGTGATCTGCAGTAGCAGATCACGCCGCGTGAGACGCCCGTCATGGAGGGGACTCAGGGCGCCGATCTCTGCGAGGCGTTCGGCGACCGGTCTGCTGGGACGGGCCCGCTGCCAGAAGTCCGACAGCGATCCGTACGGCTGGCCCTCCTCGATCCGGGCGCACTCCCCCTCGCTGATACCGCGCACTGCGGACAGCGCGAGCCGCACGCCCCACCGTTCCCCGTCGGCCCGCTCCACGATGTGCTCCGCTTTGGAGTGGTTGACGTCGACGGGCAGGACGGGAACGTCGCGTCGGCGGGCGTCGGCGACGAGGACACGCTTGGGCCACATACCGGGGTCGTGTTCGAGCAGCCCGGCCAGCAGAAACGCCGGGTAGTGCGCCTTGAGCCAGGCGCTTTGCAGAGCCGGCACGGCGAAGGCGACCGCGTGCGCCCGACAGAAGCCGTAGGCGCCGAAGGCCTCGACGGTCTTCCAGACCTGATCCCGGACCACCGTGGTGTAGCCGCGGGCGCGTGCCTGGCGGTGGAACCAGTCCTTGATCCGGGGCAGTCGGTCCTTGTCACCGAGCGCCCGCCGGGCGACCTCGGCCAGAGCGCGGTCGCAGCCGGTCAGCACCGACAGCGTTTCGATGATCTGTTCGTGCCAGATGGTCACGCCGTAGGTGTCGGCGAGCACGGGCTCGAGATCCGGGTGGGCGTAGGTGGGAGTGCCGCCATGACGGGCGGCGATGTACCGCTCGGGCATTCCTCCAGCGACCGGCCCCGGTCGGAAGAGACTGATGTCGGCGATGACGTCCTGCGGGTCGCGGGGCTGCAGCCGCGACAGAAGATCCTGCTGGCCAGGCGACTCGAGCTGGAACAAACCCAGGGTCTGGCTCTCCTGGATGATCTTGAACGCGAAGACATCGTCGAGCGGCACCTGCTGCGGATCGTCCAAGTCGATGCGGTTGCCGGTCGCCCGTTCGATCTCGGCGATTGCATGAGCCATCGCGGACTGCATCCGTACACCCAGGACGTCCAGTTTGATGTTGCCCAGCGCCTCGATCTCCTCCTTGGCCGCCATCGCCATCGGGTAGTCGCCCTGCGGGGTGGGCTGCACCGGCAGCCGGTCCAGGAGCGTCGCGTCGCTGATGACCACGCCGCAGGGATGCATGGCCATGCCGTGAACCAGGGAGTCGAGCCCCTCGGCAAGCTCCCACAACGGCCCGTACCGTTCCGCCTCAGCCGCCAACTGACGCAGTTCGGGCAGTTCGGCGAGTGCGCCGGTGATGTCCGATGCCCGCAGATGCGGGAAGCTCTTGGCGATCCGATCGACCTCCGCCGGCGCTATCCCCAGAGCCAGGCCGGTGTCCCGCAGAGCCCGACGGGCCCGATAGGTCTCGGGCATCGCGGTGACCGCCACTCGCTCCCTGCCGAACCGGTCGAAGATCGCGTCGTAGCACTCCAGCCTTCTGGCGGACTCCACGTCGATGTCGATATCCGGAAGCGATGCCCGTCGCACGCTCAGGAAGCGTTCGAACAACAGGCGGTGATCGAGTGGGTTGGCGGTGGCGATGCCCAGTGCGTGGCAGATCATCGACCCAGCGCCCGAGCCGCGGGCCGCGACCCGAATGCCCTTCTCCCGGATGTCGGCCACGACCTGGCCGACGGCGAGGAAGTACGAGTCGTAGTTCAGCTTGGAGATCACGGCGAGCTCTTCGTCCAGCCGGTCGAGTGCGGCGCGGTCGCGGTCCAGGCCGCGCCGGGCCATACCGGCCTCGCACTGTCGGAGCAGCAACTGTGCCGCGCCGCCCGCCCCAGGCTCGGCGCCAAGCACTTCCGGCTCCGGGAAGTGCGGCGCGCCCAGACCCAGATCCGCCGCCGGATCCACGGTGCACGCGGCCGCCGTGGCGGCGGTGTCCACCAGCAGGCGGTCCGCCCGCCGGGCGCCCGCTCCTGTGCATTCGGCGATCAACTTCGCGATGCCCGCCATCGCTCCCTCGTCCTTGAGCCAGCGCTGCCCGCTGTCCAGGTGGCGCCGGTCGATGGGCCGCAGCAGCCGCGCGGCGTCCAGGACATCGGCGAGCCGGTGCTGGTCGGCGTCGGCGTAGCGGACGGCATTGGAAAGCACGGCAGTGGTGTGGGTACGGTCGGCCAGCGCCAGGGTCCGGGCGGCCAGCCGAAGCGATCCAGGCCCGGTGCCGGATCGTTTATGCAGGACAGCCTCCAGCCGTATCCCGCTGCCGAAGATCTCCCGCCAAGGCGCCAGCAACTTCACCGCGACGTCCTCCCGGCCTGCCGCCAGCGCCCGCACCGGTTCCGAGAGCGGCCCGAGCAACACGATCAGACCGGCACCGCCGTACTCGCGCAGCGCCTCCCACGGCACCACCACCGGTGCCGCACCGGCTGCGGTCCCGGCGTGCGCGGCCGACGTGATGCGGCACAGCCGCGCCCATCCAGCCCGGTTCTGTGCGAGCAGTACGAACCGCAGGGGCGGCTCGACGACGTGTGCGCCACCGCGCGCCGGGGTGCGCCGCCGCTGCGCCGGAGGAGGAGGCGCAAGAGCCTCGACCGCCAGATCGACACCGAAGATCGGCCGGACGCCGGTCCTGGCGCAGGCCTGCGCGAACCGTACGGCACCCGTGACCGTGTCCCGGTCAGCGAGCGCAAGCGCCGTCATACCGCGCTCAGCCGCCCGCCGGACGAGGTGCTCGGGGTGGGCGGCGCCGTAGCGAGCGGAGTAACCGGACGCGACGTGCAGATGGGCAAAGCCCGCCATGCCGCACCTCCATCACTCCACCCCCTTTTGAGTCATTCACCCGAAACGTTCATCGCACGCTCGTTCGATTACTCTAACCCCATCAGCCCCGGTCAGCGACCTGATTCGAACATGTGACCAGATCCGGGGCGTCCGAAGCGGCGACTGAAACAGTTGCCTCCCCGTCATCTCCACGTCCAGACAGTGCAGTTGGGGGCGATCGCCCTCCGCATCACGCACATCCGTCCCTCGCGATGAAGTTGGTCACCCGACGAAGAGCGATCACCTGATCCCTCTCAGCACGCCGGTAACTCTTGGCAACAGAGAAGGCACCGTTCGCCCCGGAGCGCACTCCCACACTGCGGTCGCCATCAGCTGTGGCGATGTTCAGGAGAACGAGTCGATGGGTGTCACCGGGAGGAGCAGCCCCTCACCCCTGCGGGGCTCCCGGCAGGTCCCTGACCCTCTTGGTGGCAGCCCCCAGGCAGCGGCTGCTGGGCACGGCTGGTACGTGGGCGGATCTGTGCGCAGCGGTCCTGGCGATCAGCGCGGGCGCACGGCCCGCCGACGCGGCGCGCACCCTGATCAGACTGGGCGCGCGCTGCTGCTGTACTCGATCGTGGTCGGCCTGCTCGGCGCGGTGATCGCGGGCCCGATTCCCGAGGCCCCGCCCGGCAGCGCGCCGGCCTGTGGGGCCTCGGCCCGGCGCTGGTGCTCGCCGGGTGGGCGGTGGCGGGGGCGCTGATCACGCCGCTGTGTGCGCTGGTCCGGAGGGACAGCGCGGCCAGGCCGTAAAGAGGTCCGGCCCGCCGACGAATTCGCCAAGCGCGCGATGGCCAAGGTCGGCTACGACACCTCCCCGCTGG
>NZ_JBSFMS010000024.1:0-66971 GCF_053599675.1 Streptomyces sp. NPDC000880
CCGTCGCGCGCTCGATGCGACGCGTCATCAGGTACGCGTACGGCGACTCGCCGTAGGCCAGCCGGAACTGGCGGCTGAGGTGCCCGGCGGACATGCTCACGCCGCGGGCGAGCGGCCTCCGCAGTGCCGAGGCGCAGGGCGGTGGCGTACTTGACCATCTGGTCGTACTGCTGCTCGATCAGCTCCCAGCGGACTGGCCGCGTTAGCGAGGCACCCAGGGCCGGCCAGCCGGGCGGGGCGTCATCGGCTACATGTCGTATTTCGCCAAGTCCTCCGCCGGCACCTTCACCACGTCGGCCACGTACTCGACGGCGGCCTGCGGGAACTCCTCGATGAACTGCGGGAACCGGCCCTCCAGCTCGAAGAACTTCAGCAACAGAACGAAGCCGAGCCTGGTCGGCCCGGACTTGTTCGCTACCAGTTCCCAGTCATCGGCCACCGGCGTCCAGCACGCCACCACGTCCTCGGGGAACCACTCCCGGCGCATGAACGCTCCCGCGCCTCTGCCGACAACTCGTTCGGCCTAACGAATCGGCCGACTACGAAGAAACGGGGTCATCAGGAGGCGCCGCGGGTACTTTGCGCCGTGGGTCAGAGATAGGAGTCCGGGGCCTGATCGCCTGGCTCGTGCCCGGCCGCGACGCGGTGGACGCAGTGTCCGACCCCGATCTCGAGCGCCTCCAGGTCGAGGAGGGGAGGGTCGGCGGCGCGGGCCTCGAGATGCCCAGCGAGCGGACCGGCCCGTAGCGCAGGGCGGGCGTCCCGGGCCGGGCGGCGCGCCGCCTAGACCTCGCCCGTGAGCTCGAGCTTGTTGTAGTAGTCCGTCATCCGGTGGATCTTGCCGTCGCGGATCTCGCCGAACGTGGCGAAGTGGACCTTCAGCGGCTTGCCGGTGGCCTTCACGTCGCCCATGTCGTTCTCGAAGCGGCCGTACATGACCAGCTCGCCGGCGACGAAGGAGTCGGTCTGGAAGCTGTTGACGATCTCGAAGCGCAGCTCGGGGATGACGTCGAACATCAGCTTCGTGAACTCCGCGACCTCCTTCGGCGTCCACGTGACGCCGAGCGTCTGGTCGTGGTGCGTGCCGTCCTCGGTGTAGCACGCGGCGGCACCCTCGAAGTCCCGGCTGTTCCAGCGTTCGTACTTCTCCTCCAGCAGGTTCATCTCGCGTCTCCTCAAGAACGGTGGCCGGGGGCCTCGCCGGACGTGCGGGCCACCGCGATCGCCGCCACAGTACCTGCGGACCCTCAGGGTCCCGTGCCGGACGCGCCCCCGGTGCCCGCGCGAGCGAGGGGAACGGGTCATGAGCAGCAGGGTGCCGGTGCGGATGAGAGTCAACGTTCGTCCACGTGCGCTCGAGGTGGAGCCGCGGACGCTGGCGGCGTCGGCGGCTCGGTCCGAACAAGCGCATGCCGACGTCGCCGCCCTCCAAGCCAGCTCCGTGATGTCAATAGGTGCTCTCCAGCGAGTCGGCTCGCTGTGAGAGAGTGGAATCTCGCCCTCCCCGGCGATCCCCGGTTCAGGCTGCCTCCAGCTTCACCCCACCGCTACGACAGCGAAGCGACGGTGGTCTTCCACCCCTCCGTCCGAAACAACAGCGCCTCGTGGCGCACTGACACGGTTCTTACCGGTACCCGCAGTTGCTTGCCGTCGGCGGACTCCCACAGCACCTTCCCGGTCACGACGGGTTCGCCGGAGATGATCTGGGCCGGGTCGAGGGGCTCCGGCTCCAGGTCGGCGTCCGGAATGTGCACGGCGAAGGACGCGGGAGCCGGATCCGGAGCGGCGGCTTGATCAAGGTTCGTCATGGCGGGTCACCTTAGCCGGGTGCCCGCGCACATCGACCTCCCCGGCCGTGCGCCGTTTCAGTCACGTGCGCCTTGCCATTTCGTCGGCTGCTGGACACCAGTGCGTTGCAAACGGCGGGCAGTGTCTTTATGTGCCCGGCGCCTCGCCTCGGGCGGCCTGATGAATGTGGAAGGACGGCTGGCTGTGGCTTTGTCCGTGACGCCGGTCTTGCGGAGGGTGCCGCTACGTCAGATCGCGTGTCTGATCCCGCTGGCCCTGATCACCATCTGGGTGGTGACGCACTGGTCGGTGATCGCCGAGGGGGCGGGGAGGCTGCGCGGTGCGGACCCCGTCTGGCTGCTGATCGCGGTGGCAGTGACAGGACTGTGCTGGGTGGCGGCTTCCTGCGTACGGCAGGGGGCGATCCTCGAGCCGCTGCCCGCTGGGCGGCTGCTTGCCTCGCAGTTCGCCGCGGGCGCCGCCAATCATGTGCTGCCCGCCGGCCTCGGCGCGCATGCCGTGACGCTGCGTTTCCTGCGCAACTGCGGCATACCACTGTCCCGGGGGACGGCCTCGCTCGCCCTCTACTCCCTGGTTGAGCCGATCGCCCGCTTCGTGCTGTTGTTCGCCCTGCTGGCAGTGGTCCCCAGCGCCCTCCCACTGGACGAAATTACCCCTGACGGACGCACTGTGCTGGTCCTGCTCCTGGTGATGGCCGCGGTGCTAGCCGTGCTGGCACTGGCCCTGTTCGCCATACGCCCGCTGCGCCGCACCGTCCGCGGCTTTCTGCACACAGCACTGACCGACGCCCGCGCCTTGCACAGCCGGCCCTCCCGGGTGCTGGCGCTGTGGGGCGGCGCGCTGGCCTTTCCCGCGCTGCAGGCCTGTGTTCTGGCGTCGGTGGCGGTGGCTCTCGACGTGCCGCTGCCCGGGCTCCATGTGGCCATCGCGTACCTGGCGGCGAGCATCGCGGCAGGGATGGTGCCCACCCCGGGAGGTATCGGCTCCGTCGACGCGGCCCTGGTCCTGACGCTCGTCGCGTCAGGGGTGCCGATCACCGTGGCCACGGCCACGGTACTTGGCTTCCGGATCATCACGGTGTGGCTGCCGCTGCTTCCCGGGGCCATGGTGTTGGGGGCGCTGGTTCGGTGGAAGGTGCTCTGAATCGGGCTCGCTCCCCGAGCGGATGCACGCGGCTGCCCTGATGCTGAGGGAATGCGGCATCGAGTGAGCGGTGAGACAGCTGTGGGCAGCCGCCGGCCGGGAACGGTCGGGGTGCACATGGACGGGAGCGCAGCGGCCTCAGTCGTGTACGAGACGCTTGCTGCGATCTTCACCCCTGCGCTGCCTGGGACCGGCGCAATCACGTCCCCTCCGGACGGGCGCCCGGTGGTGTCGACCAGGTCCTTCGACGTGCGGACCAGCCGTCCTCTGAGCACTCCCGTCCCGCTGCCCGAGGTCGTCCACGCTCTCGTCTACGGCCGCCCGGACGACATCCAGCGCCTCGTCCGCGGCCTTCAGATGTACTTCGACGTGACTGACGAGGGTCACCGCGACGTCGGCTCCGGCGAGGAAGAGCACGAACTGCGGATCGGCCCGAACGGCTGACGGCGGCGGCGTGCTCCCGTGCAGCGGGATGAAGCCGGCGGACCGCCCGAAGGGGGTCCGCCGGCTCTTTTCAGCGCGTCAGTGCGTCACGGTGTCAGTGCGTCAGAAGACGCTCACCCCGTAGGCGCTCAGCGCCTCAGTTACGGGCTGGAAGAACGTGGTGCCGCCGGAGGAGCAGTTGCCGCTGCCGCCCGAGGTCAGACCGAGCGCGGTGCTGCCGGCGAAAAGGGCGCCGCCGCTGTCGCCGGGCTCGGCGCAGACGTTGGTCTGGATCAGGCCGTAGACGACGTCCCCGCCGCCGTAGTTGACGGTTGCGTTGAGGCCGGTGACGGTGCCGCCGCGGAGGCCGGTGGTGCTGCCACTGCGCTGTACGGACTGACCGACGTAGGCGTTGCCGGCACTCGTGATGTCACGGTAGGAGCCGTTGTAGAGGTAGACCCGGCCGTCCGCGGCCGAGGCGTTGGAGTGCCGGATTATGCCGTAGTCGTTGCCGGGGAAGCTGGAACCGGCGGTGGACCCCAGAACCGTGGTCTGGGCCGAGTTGGTGTACCAGGTGCTGCCGATGTTGGTGCAGTGGCCGGCGGTGAGGGCGTAGTACGTGCTCCCGCTGCGGACGTTGAAGCCGAGCGAGCAGCGTCCGCCGCCCGTGTAGATGGCCTGGCCGCCCGCGATGAGCTTGTTGAACGTCCCGGGTGTGCGCTTGATCTCAAGGGCGCCGGCCCGTGCGCCCGCGGCCTTCTTGATCTCGGCGATCTCGGCGGCCGAGACAGTGTCGTCAGCGGTGACGACGACCTTGCCCGATGCGGCGTCCGTGTACCAGGCGGTGCCGGCCACGTCCGTGTCGAGTACGGCGTCGCTCGCCTGCGCGAGCTGGGCGGTGGTGGCCCGTACGTCGGCGCCCGATTCGGCCACAGCGGTCGGGACGGCAAGCGCGGAGACGGTCAGCAGAGTTGATGCGACGGCGATCAGCCGTGCACGTCTCGCGACGCCGCCGAGGGGGGAGAACCGCTTGAAGTTCACTACATCCTCCGGTGGGGGAATCCGGGGCCCGCTGGGTGGGCGGGCCCGTCAGCGCGCGGAAGCCGGGATATGGCCATTTGTAACGGTCATGATCCTGACAACCTGCGCCGGTAGGAATCCTGGGCTCCGGTTGCATTGGCGACAAGGGCGCCTTTCAGCCGCTCTACGCGCGTCCATCGGTGACAATTGACGGACGGCGGCGCGAGGTTCGTCCCGCCGGTCGTCGTGTGCTGAGGCTGCGGTGGCCGGAGTGCCGGTGCGGGTGAGTCCTTTGGGGAAGCGGCAAAGTCTCAGTCGTTTGCTGACGCCCTGTCAACTGACTCGCGAGTCAGGCGATGGGGAGAGGTCAGCACCGTAGCTCCCGATTCCGTAGCTGGCAGAGGCCTCGCCCTTTCTGCTGCTCAGAGTCGACGAGGTCTGACGGGAGGGAGCCCTGGACCGGCGCGGCACCGGCCTTGGCTCCCGTCGGCGGCCGGCCGCCGGACTCCGTACCGCTGTGGTGGCTCCTGCACACGCGCGCCTCCGGGACGTGACCGAGGGGCGGATGGCTGGCGTCCGGCGCGGCCCCGCGTCGAGATGTGAAAGCACACAAGGCGACGGCCACCTCACCAGCACCACCTGGCGGCGGGGGGCCGCGACGCGCAGCGCTATGCGTAATTCGCCACCGTTCGTACACGCGGGCTCTGTGTCCGGTTCTGAACGGAGGCCGAAGGCGTCAGAGGGTTGATGCCAGGCCGGCGGGTCGCGACTGGAGGCGGGCGGCGCGGTCGCGGATCTGGGGGAGGAGCCCGTACAGCGCGGCGCCGGGGCACCGCGTCCAGTACCCGTCGCGGTGCCCGGAAATCGTATGGAACACGACCCGCCTTCCCTCCGGATACTTGCTGGCGTCGTTGGTGGACACCAGGACCGTGCTGCCGCGTGGATCCACCCCGTACAGGCCGAGTTTCCACGCGGAGAGTTGGGCTATCGCCTCCAGCATGGGCGCCGGCACGGTCGAGCCATTACCGAAACTGCCGATCGCCGCTACGCCGACGGTGCCGACGTTGAAGCCCAGGGTGTGTGCGCCGACGATAGGGTTGGCGATGCCCCCGGCACGTCCCTCGTAGATGGTGCCGGTCCGGTCGACGAAAAAGTTGTAGCCCACATCGTCCCAGTCCCGGTTCTCGGTGTGGTCGCCGGAGAGGTAGCGGATGAGATCGGGGACCTCTCGTCGGGTGTAGTCGTTACCGCTATTGGTGTGATGGATGAAGACCGCCTTGACCGCGGTCGCGGTGAGAGTCGGTTTGTGGCGACGCACCGGGGCGGCCTGCCAGGCCGTGCGTGGTACGACGGTCGGCTGAGCCGCGGCCCACGGGGCGGCGGGCTCGGCCCGCGGGTGGGTGGGGCGGGCGTGGCGGGCCGTCGTAGCCGGCCTGCCCGTGTCACCCGCGGCCAGTGCGGCACCGATCAGGCCTGCCGTGGCCGCCCTGCCCATGCCGCGCAGCACCATGCGCCGGTCGATGGTCATGACCATGAGCGTAAGGCGGCGCCCCTGGGTGCGCCTCCGCGGCTCGCGGCCCATCGGGTACCAGGCTGACCGGGATCGTCCTGTTCGGTGCCGCGGCCGTGCGTGGCAGGCGCAGCAGCCAGACGTAGCTGGTCGAACGTTTTACCAGCGGGACTTTCCAGGTGTGCCGCTCCTGAGCGGCGGCACCGAGCGCTCGATATGGCCGAGCTCCGCGGTGAGGCTGCTCAGCCACTGTTCGAGGTCGATCAGCATGGGCAGCGGCGGGCTGCCCGGTACCTCGGCGGGCGCGGCGGGTGCCGGTGGGGCAGAAGGTTGCGGCGGTCTGTTTCCCGCGCAGAGGGCGGCGATCCGAGCCGTGGTCAGAGCGAGCCGGTCCGCGGTCGTACGGGCCCAGGCGGCGGCGTCAGGGGTAACGGCGGCCGGGGGCAGGTCGAAGCGGGGGAGCCAGCGGGAACCGACCAGGACGTGGTTCGCGGTGATGAGCACGGCATGCCAGTCGCCATGCGCAACCGAGTGATCGCCCGGTTCGCTCCGGTACTGCGCGTACGCGGTCTCCGCGAGGCTCAGTCTGTGCAGGGTGGGGTACGTGGACGGCAGGGGCGCCGCGCCCGGCGGGGCGGCGAGCAGCGCGCCGACGGTGCCGGTGATCAGCGGCCCGTAGGAGTCCAGCAGGTCGGCCACGGTTCTTCGCACCTCGCGCCGGGCACCGGCCGGCCAGGCGAGCAGCCCGCACAGCAGTCCGATCGCGCTGCCCGTGACCACATCCACGATCCTGGCCTCGGCGAGCTGCCAGGAGGCCGGGGCGAGTTGGGCGAACGCGGCGGACACCACCAGGGTGAACAGCGCCTGCGCCCACGCGATCCCGAGCAGTGGCCCGAGCGCGAAAGCGGCCAGCATGCCGGGCGCGAGCACGGCCGCGTAGGCGACGGTGTGCCGCCCCAGGACGAGCAGCAGCGCCCCCGCCGCCACCGCGCCCGCGAGCGTGCCGACCAGCGCCGAACGTACTGCCGCCCAGGTCTCCCCCGCGGTGGTGCGGCCCAGCGTAAGTACGGCGAGGAGGACCCAGAAGCCATGGGACAGGTCCAGGGAACCGGCCACCAGCCGGGCCGCGCCCAGGCCCAGCGCGGTCCGGGCGGCGTTCTGGAACTGGACTGAGCGCAGCGTCATATTGCCGACGAGGCGCCGCCACCACAGGCGGGCGGCACTGGTGTCGGCATACCAGAAAAGCTCCCGCGGAGGGATCGGCTGGGTGCGCCTGCCGTCGAGCCCGACGCGTACGGCGGTCTCCAGCATCCTGGCCGACTCGGCCATGCCCAGGACCGCTGCCTGGCGGCGCAGTTCCGGAACAGGCGGCACGGCCTCCGGTGGGCCGGTCGCCTGCCGGATGCGCAGTGCCTGGAAGTCCCGTATCGCCTGCTCCATAGACCCGGGCAGGGCGTGCGACCGTCCCGTGCGCAGGGCTGCCGCGGTTGCGGCGCAGAGCGCCGCGATACCGCTGAGGAGATCGGCCGAAGCGGCGCCGGATTCCGCGCCTCGCCGAGTCGTGGCGGTCGGCGAGGTGTTGCCCAGCCGTGCCAACTGGTTCAGCAACGTGCGGGCCGCGACACCCGCCTGCGCCATGGCACGGTCCACGCGCCCGGCCCCGGCGGGGCGCTCGGAGGGCGGCACACGGGAGAAGCGCAGCTGGTGCCCGATCGCGCGCAGCCGGTCGGCCGAGCTGTCGACCGGGCCGTTGACCGGGCTGCTGTCCGGGCTGCTGTCCGGGCTGCCCGGCGCGCTGTCGACCGGGCCGCCGGGCGTGCCGTCGCGCGGGCCGGCGTCCGGCGCCGCGGTGCCCGCGGAAGCCGCCGCGGCCCCGGCGGCGGCCTGTCCCGCGGCCTCGACGGCGTACGCCAGGCTCTCCCTGTACGAGACGGTCGGCGCGGCAGGCAGCAGGAACACTTCGCAGGCCGCGAGCAGCAGCACGCCCAGGGTGAGGCCTGCCAGCCGCGCCCCCAGGGTGTCCGGGGCGTAGGGCGGGAAGCAGGCCAGGATGTAGAAGAGTTGCAGGCCGGGTGCCGCCCCGGCCGGGCGGGGACCCGCCACCGCCGCAAAGGCGAGCACGAATCCGACGACCAGCATCCCGAGAACCGCTGCCCAGGTCCGTACGGCCAGCGTCGTCCCCAGGGCGACCAGCACCAGGCCGGCCGGAAGCGCCCGCAGCATGACGGCGGCCCGCTGTCGCCCGGACCCGGGAATCGGCGACAGCATTCCGAGCGCCACCGGTCCGAACAGGGCGTAGATCGCCATATGGGGCTGGTTCAGCCCGTACACAAGGGGATAGAACCCGGCGCACGCGGCGAAGGTGACCCGGATCGCCCGGTGCACGATCGCCGTACGCCCCGGCTTTCGCGTATCGGGACGGTGCCGCCGGGGCGGTTCAGCGGTACGCGCGCCGGTCACTGTTGCGCCTCACGGCTGCTGCCGGGCGCCGGCGCGGCGAAGGACGGCTCTGCGCACATTGGGCACAAGGGCACATTCCTCTCAGCCGTTGCCCGTCGTCACGGGGCTGTCGGGCGTGCGTCCTCGTCCATTGTCGGCGCGCGACCGATGGCCCGCAGCCCGGTCGGTCCGGTCCTCCACCTCGGACAAGGTGCCCTCCGCGCCGGGCAGTCCGGATCGCGGGGGATGGCGGGGCGGGGCCACCATGGCTGGCGTTCGATCAGGCTGAAGACCAGCAGGTCCAGGCAGATCACCTGGATCAGGGCGGCCACGCGGTGGTTGTGCTGGACGAACACCGGGGTGACCACGAGAGGGCCCTTGAAGTCGTGGTATCGGGGCTCGACCGCGCCCTGGCCCTTGTACCGGATCAGGACGTCCGCCGGGTCGGCCTGCTCGGCTGTCAGGGGCGTGAGCAGTGCGTACCAGCCGTCGACCGCGGCCTCGGCGTCGAGCACGTCCTGGTCGAAGCGCCAGCTCAGCGACGGGACGCCGGACCCGTCCTGCACGATGTGTGCCAGCGCAGGCAGGAGACGACGCGGCGTTTCGCGGTGATCACTCCGATGCGGGCGGCGACCTTCTCACCGGTCTTGTAATGTCGGCCGCCCGCCGCGCGGGCGAGCTTGTCCAGGTCTTCGGCGGCCTTGGCCAGGCGTTTGGCGCGGGCCGCCTGCTGGCCGGCCGCATTCCCGGTGGAGTGGACCAGGATGCGCCGCACCGTCAGGACCGGGTCCCGTGTGCGAGGGCCGGTCAGGGTGTGGACGTCCTCCAGTACCCGGTAGACCTCGCGCTCACCGGTCGCCTTGCCCGCGTCCCGCTCCGGCAGCCAGTCCACGACCGCCGCCTGGTCCAGGTCGAGGGCGGCGTAGACCCCGTCCTTGATCTGCGCGGCCGGGACCGGGGCGATGAAGGGCACCTTCGCGGCCAGCAGTGCGGCGATGTTCGGGTAGGACACCAGCTTGGAATCGGCGACCATCAAGAACTCCTGCTCGCCGGCCATCGTCTGGAGGTCCTTCAGCGCCCCGACGACCTGCTGACCTCCGCCGCCGAAGACACGGGCGTGGACGGGGATACCGCCGTCGGCGGACACCGCGAGCCCGGCCTGGACCTGCTTCAGGTCCACCCGCCGGTCCTTGGGATGCCCGTACCTTCGTGCAGGCGGGCCACCAGACTGTTCATGCCGATCTTCCGCACGGTCGCTCCGGGTTCATCATGCCTTCCTAGGTTGTGCTGGCTGCAGCCGTCACCACACGGGAAACACCCGGCCCCGGAGGCCGAAGTGCTTCCGGAGACGGTCCCTGTCCGGGTGCAGCCACTCGGCCGAGCGAAGGAAATGTGCCATGCCCTCACCAACCAGTCGACGCGACTTTCTCCGCCGGTCGGCGACGACTCTGGGGGCAGCAGCCGCCGCGTCCGTGCTCCCCGGATCCATCAGCCGGGCCCTCGCCGTCGACGCGGCCGTCCGCACGGGAACCATCAAGGACGTCGAGCATGTCGTGATCCTGATGCAGGAGAACCGCGGCTTCGACCACTACTTCGGTACGATGCGCGGCGTGCGCGGCTTCGGTGACCGGTTCCCGATCCCGCTCGAGAGCGGGAAATCGGTCTGGTACCAGTCCGACGGCTCGCGCGAGATCCCGCCGTACCACCTCGACCCCGAGCGCTCCAGCGCACTCCTCGTCCCCTCGACCCCTCACTCGTTCTCCGACTCGCAGGCCGCCTGGAACCAGGGCAAACTCGGCTACTGGCCCAAGTACAAGACCGAGTACTCCATGGGGTACTACCGGCGGGACGACATCCCCTTCCAGTTCGCCCTCGCCGAGGCGTTCACGATCTGCGACGCCTACCACTGCTCCATCACCACCGGCACCGACCCCAACCGCATCACGTTCTGGGCGGGTTCCAACTTCAACCCCGAACTCGGCCGCCAGGGCATCAACGCCCAGCCCGACCAGTCCGAGCCCAACAACCTCCGATCCTGGATCAGCGGTGAATGGGTGCCCGGCGCGTGGCCGCAGACCTACAAGTACGCGAGCAACGCGTTCACCTGGGACACCATCCCCGACGTGCTTGAGCGTGAGGGCGTCAGCTGGCACATCTACCAGGACATGAACGACAACTGGACCGGCGCGATGCACGGCGGCCTGGCGTTCGAGAGCTTCCGTACCGCGCGGCCCGGGACCCCGGTGTACGAGCACGGCATGACCGGCGGCCCCGACTTCCTGGACCGGCTCCGGGAGGACGTGCTCAACGACACGCTGCCGCAGGTCTCCTGGGTGCTGACGACGAAGAGCAACTCCGAGCACCCCGGCGCGGGCTCCAGCCCTACGCACGGCGGCAACTTCACGGCTGACGTGCTGGACGCGCTGACTGCCAACCCGGAGGTGTGGAGCAAGACCGTCTTCCTGCTGACCTACGACGAGAACGACGGTCTCTTCGACCACGTGCCCGCACCGGCCGTTCCGTCCTACAACCTCGACGGCACGCTCGCCGGAAAGTCGACGGTCCCGCTGGATGGTGAGTACTTCGACGCCTCTGTCCAGACGTCGTCGTGGCTCAAGCCCCAGGACACGATCAGCGGGACGACCCGGCCGTGGGGCCTGGGCCCGCGGGTGCCGCTCTACGTCGTATCCCCGTGGAGCCGGGGCGGCTGGGTCGATTCGCAGGTGTTCGACCACACCTCGGTGGGCATGTTCCTCGAACAGCGCTTCGACGTCCGGATAAACGCCATCAGTCCGTGGCACCGCGCGGTCTCCGGGGACCTCACCTCGGCCTTCGACTTCAAGCACCCCAACGCCCAGCGGTTCCCGACACTTCCCGACCAGAGCGACTGGGCCGACTCCGACGCCCAGCAGCGCACCCTGCCGGCACCGAAGGCGCCGACGGCACCGGAGCCGCTGTTCCAGGAGCGCGGGACGCGCTACTCCCGCGCGCTGCCGTATGAACTCCACACCGACGCCTCCACCGACCACGGGGCGGGCACGGTCACCCTCCGGTTCCTCAACACCGGTCACAAGGGCGCCGTCTTCCACGTGTACGACAGGCTTCATCTCGACCGGATCCCGCGGCGTTACACCGTCGAGGCCGGGAAGCAGCTCACCGATGTGTGGGACGCCATGGCGACGGACTCGGGCGCGTACGACCTCGAGGTCCACGGTCCGGGCGGCTTCTTCCGTTCCTTCACAGGGAATACGGCCTCCACGGCCGGCCCCGAGCTCCGGGTTCGGTACGACCGTCACAGCAAGTCTGTCGTCCTCACCGTGCACAATCCCGGACCGAAGGCGGTCACGCTGCACGTCGAGCCCCACGCCTACCGCTTCACCGAGCCCCGGACGATCCATGTGCCGTCCCGCAAGGAAGTCGTGCGGCGCTGGTCGCTGAACCCGAGCGGTCACTGGTACGACTTCACCGTCACCGTGGACGGCTCGTCGCTCGAGCGCCGCTTCGCGGGCCGCGTGGAAACAGGCGGGGACGGCATCAGCGACCCGGCCATGGCAGCCCACATCCAGCCGGCGGAGAGTCCCGTAGCCGCCAACTGACACCGGCCCCGGGCGCCGCTGGGACACCACCCGGCGGCGCCCGAGCAGCTCGCAGCGCAACCGTAGAAGCGATTGGCTCGCCGAGGACGAGGCGCAGATCGGCGGGGACCTGTACGCGGCGACGCGCACGAGGGTAGGAACGCGTCTGATCATCGGGGACGTCCGGGGCAAAGGCCTGACCTCAGCGACGCCTCTGTGCTGATGGGCGCCTTCCGGGAAGCCGCCCACCGGTCCGCCACTCTTCTCGAACTCGTCGACACCCTGGAGGACAGCATCTGCAGGCACCTGGCCGAGCACGTCGAGCCCTCCTATCACCCCGAGGCAGACGACGAGTTTGGGGAGCACTTCGTCACCGTCCTGATGCTCGACATCCCCGACGAGTACCCCATGGCGCAGATGATCAACTGCGGACACCCCCCGCCCCTGTTGCTGCGCAAGGGTCGCGTGACCACCGTGCACGCTCGCCATTCCCAGCCCCCGCTGGGCATGTGTGATCTGCCGAGGACCGGCTGCACTCTCGAGGCGTTCACCTTCGAGGAGGACGACACGCTCCTGCTCTACACCGACGGCGTGATCAAGGCCAGAGATCCCGACGGGGCCTTCTACCCGCTCGCCGAACGCGTCGCGCAATGGACCCGCAGCGGTCCTGAGCACTGCTGCACCACATCCGCGACAACCTCATCGACCACGTCGGCGGGCGCCTGGGCGACGACGCAGCCATGGTGGTAATCCAGCGATCGCCGAAACTCCAGCCGGGCCACCAGCTCAGGAAGATCATCCACATCAACGGCTTCCCCCACGAGGCCGACGGAGCACCGGACGCCGGGACTACCCCGCAACCTGCTCCTGGCCAGGAATGATCACTCGGCAACCCTGGGCGAGAGCGGGTTGGAACCCGGACCGCGCATCAAGCCGCCTGGCTGTCCTGCCCCCTCTCCTCGGGCAGGACGGTCCGAAGCCGGGCGACCAGGCCGAAGAAGGAAGCCTCGTTCCCCGCCAGACCGATGGCGCGCAACGCCTCGTCGGCCTCGGCGATCGGGACGGTCAGCAGCGGAAGGGCGGGCGGTGCCTGTCGCGCGTCGGCGAGGACAGCCCGGGTGGTCTCCAGCAGCCGTACGTACGCCTGGGCCGCGGCGAGCTCAGGACCGGTCATCTCGGTTGCCTCCTTTGAAGGTGTCAGACCGTCAAGCATCTCGCGCGGCACTGACAACGGCGCTCGCGCGCCCGGCGGCGGCCGCTGAACGGGCTTAGTAGTAGCCCCTTTCGCCGTCGAGGAGCTCCCGGATGGTATCCACGTGACCCGCGTGCCGGGCGGTCTCCTCGACCATGTGGATCAACATCCACCGCAGGGTCGCGGCAGCAGAATCGAAGTCGGGATGCCTGCCCACCTCATCCAGGGAATGGGTCGCAATGATCTCGTTCGACACCGCGCACTGCCGGTCGTACTCCTCGAGGAGCTGTGCGAGGGGGATGCCTTCGACGATCATGTCGCCGTCCTCGGGCCCGTCTTCGAATTGAGGCCCCTTGGCGGGCCGGCCCAGGAAGAGGACCTCGAACCAGCAGTTCTCCACCCATCGCATGTGGGAGAGGACAC
This sequence comes from Streptomyces sp. NPDC000880, assembly GCF_053599675.1. Classification (NCBI taxonomy): domain Bacteria; kingdom Bacillati; phylum Actinomycetota; class Actinomycetes; order Kitasatosporales; family Streptomycetaceae; genus Streptomyces; species Streptomyces sp. NPDC000880. Next base: position 13,535 of record NZ_JBSFMS010000024.1, read on the forward strand.
CGGCCATCGTCATCCGGGGCGAGGTCGGAAGGACGGATCGGTGGGCCTCCGCGTCGGACAGCCCTTCGCACTTCCATTGGATGATCGCGCGCTGCATGTCGAGCCAGCCGACAAGCTGCGTCCGTTCGTCCGCGACGAAAGGGGGGCGAATGCGGGGAGGCGTCATGGGCGCCGACGCTACCTCGGCGGTCGTCACATCGCACGACATTTTCGTGCCGGTGAAACCCTGGTCGGCCGACATGGTTGATCGTGACGGATGCCCGCCTGTCACGGGCCCTCGTCACAGCTGTGACACCGTCAGGTGCCGTACCTGGTCAGCGGGTTGGAAACACGGACCGGCACAGTGGCCGCCTGTTCCAGGGTGTGTCCTACTCGGTGTCAGGCCCCTGCGCGCGCACCTCCTGGACATGCTGGAGGGAGTCACGCAGGTCGCTCAGCCAGGTGTCCGTATTGCGCTGCACCAAGCGGACGCACCATGCCAGTGCTTCGCTGCGGCTTCGGGCGACGCCGCCGGCGATCAGCGTGTCCAGCACCTGGCGCTCGGGCTGGCGCAGGCGCGTCATCACCGGTGCGGAGACGGTGGTGTACATGGCCCGCCTGTCACCGCACTCCACGCCCCACGAGACCTTGCGCCTGAACCGCCGCTCTGCCTCGCGCGCCACCTCGATGCGCTCCTCGCGGGTACGTTCCCTGAACTCCGATACACGTCCCTCCAGAGAGGCTTCGCGTTCCGCCTCGGTCGCCTCGGCGCCGAGGTCAGGCTCCGGGATCCGGCCGACGACAGTGATCTCCTCACGGTCCACGGTCACGTCCAGGAGCTCACTGAAGAGTCCTTCAGGTATCCGCCCGGCGAACCAGCCGCGCAGCGCCTGTTCCTGCTCGGTTGTAATCATGTAATTCAGATTAGGCAGCTGGGTCGGTGGAGGGAAGGGTGTCCGCCCACGGCGTAGCGTGGGCGGACGGCCTGGTGGCGACGGAGGTCGGACGCCTCGGACACGAGGTGCTGAACCAGCGCGGCGATGAGCCGGCCCGATCGCCGCTGGCCCCGTTGAGCGCTGCGCAGCGGAGTCCAAACGTAGGGTCGCGGCGTCGGCCCGGGGCCCCGGCGTCGGTCGACGCCTCCTCGTAGAGCTCGAAGAGCACGCCCGTCGACGGGGCGCGCACCTTGTGCGGCTCGAGACGAACAAGACCCTGGGCGAGGCCATCCCCTCTACCGTTCCGGCGGCTAGGCGGAGGTCGCCCCCTTCAACGACGAGCCCGTATGCCCACCATTGGTTCGAGAGGCGACTCGACGACGTCAACTCGGGGTTGCCGCAACACGGTCGACTCGCAGAGACACGCCCGAAAGGCTGACGGGTGATCAGTCCGCCCTGGGGCCGGTCCAGTCGGCTGCCACATGGGCGATGCGTACGCGCTGCGGATGGTCGCCCACCGCCACGGACGCGACCTTCTTGCCGGTGGCGAAGTCGATCGCGGTGACGCGGTCCGCGCCGCTCTCCGAGATGACGCAGGATGCGCCGTCCCCGCTCACGGTCGCCCAGTACGGCTTCGAGGCCGTCACCAGCGGCCCCTCCTGGAGCGTTGCCCGGTCGACGATCGTCGCGTAGTCGTCCATCGTGCCGGCGACGCACAGCTTGTCGCCCGCCGGGTTCATCGACATCCCGTGGTGGCGGGAGTCGTTGACCCAGGTGGTGCGGTCCTCGCTGGTCGCGGGGTTCTTCGGCAGCGTCTTCACCCGGGTGATCCGGTCGGAGGCGACGTCGTACTCGGCGAAGCCGTTGAAGAAGGAGACCTGGAAGTACAGCTTCGACTCGTCCGGCGTGAAGGCGACGGGCCGGACCGCGTCGGACAGGTCCTCGCGGCCGAAGGCGTCGAGGCGCCCGCGCATGTCGATGACCTTGACCTCTTTGAAGGTGGTGGCGTCGACGACGGTGATGCGGCGGTCGCCCTTCGTCCAGTCCATCGCGGGGTCGTCGAGCGCGGTGGTGACCTCGCCGATGGACATGTTCCAGAGGTACTTGCCGCCGTCGGTGAAGACGTTCTCGTGCGGTTTGTCCCCAGTCTTGAACGACCCGACCTGCTTGCCGGTCCGGATGTCGAGCACATGCACGGTGTTGGACGTGGATGCCGAGACGGCCACGCGTGTGCCGTCGGGGGAGACCGCCATATGGTCGGAGCGGTAACCCGACACGGGGAAGCGCCAGTTGATCCGGCCCGTGGCGAGGTCGATCGACACGACGTCGGCGAAGCTCGGGCGGGAGACAACCATGGCAGAGCCGTCGGGCGTGGAGTACATGTCGTCGACGAACTGGTCGTGTCCCTCGCCGGGGCCGTTGCGGACGCCGAGGAAGTAGATGAGCTTGACCGGGTTGAGGTAGATCTCCGTGAGCCGTTGGTCCTTGTCCGGAATGACGTTGATGCGGCCGATCTTGGAGAAGTCGCCTGTGGACGCGATGACGTCGGCGGTGCCGTCCCAGTTGTTGCCCACGAACATCACCTCCTTGAGGCCCAAGGCGCCGTCACGTGGGGCTGCCGCCGTCGCGGAGGCCGCGCCTGCCATGGTGAAGGCTGCGGCGAGAGCACTGAGTATGCGCAGGGACGTGCGGCGCCGGGGGACGCGCACGGGCACGATCCGCCGTGAACGCCGGCTTGTGGGCAAGGACATCGTCGTTCCTTCCGTGGGGGAGTCGGGTGCGGCTTGTGCGAAGAGCGGTGCCAGCAGCCCAATCTGAATACGCCTGCGTTCAGATTGAGCTACTGGAAAGTAACGAGAGGCGGGACACTCCACAAGGCTCACGGCACGAGAAAATGCCAGGATCGACGAGGGAGGGAGGGCCAGTGGCGGGCAGGCTCAGACAACCGACCGGCCGCTACGGGGGCAGGTCCGCCGAGGAGCGGCAGGCCGACCGGCGTCAGCGGTTCCTCGACGCCGGGCTCCAGCTCTTCGGCGACAGCCCCGGTTACCGTGCCACGACAGTGGCGGCGTTGAGCGAGGCCGCGGGACTGTCCACCCGTCAGTTCTACGAGGAGTTCCGCACCCTCGAAGACGTACTGGCCGCTCTGCACCTGCAGGTCAACGACTGGGCGGAGGAAGCCGCCCTGACCGCGCTCGCAGCTGCCGACGGTCTGCCGATCGCGGAACGCGCCACGGCGACCTTCCGTGCCTACGCCGCCAACGTCACCGGCGACCCGCGTCGTATCCGCATCACCTTCGTCGAGATCATCGGTGTCGGTCCGCGGCTGGAGGAGCAGCGCCTGGCCCGGCGCTCCCGGTGGGTGGACCTCATCTGCGCCGAGGCGGCAGCGGCGGTCGAGCGAGGCGAGGCTGCGCCTCGTGACTATCGCGTCGCCGCGGCGGCCTTCATCGGAAGCGTGAACGGTCTCCTGCACGACTGGAGGGCCGGCTGGGTGGACGCGACGCTCAATCAGCTCGTCGACGAGCTCGTGCAGTTGCTTCTGGGCATCCTGCGCCCGGTCGACCGGCGGCCGCCCGGCGCATAGCCCGCCCCGGCGACGCGCAACTCGCCTTCAGCTCAACGGAGCGGCCTTCCAGGCAAGTCGCCGGCCCGCGCGATGGCGGAAGACGTGGCGGTACGTCTGCGGGGCACCGTTGTGATCTGCCGGAAGTGGTGCCGCAGATTGGCCGCCGTGCCGAAGCCCGCCCGCCCGGCGATGAGCTCCACCATCGTCGGTGGTTTTCCAGCAACTCCTGTGCCAGCCATACCCGTTGCTGGAACCATTGCGGCGGAGTGGTGCCCAGGGGGGCGCGGAACCGACGGGCGAAGGTGCGCTCGCTCAGGCGCGCTCGGTCCCGCCGGCCCGGGACAGCAGGTGAGGGGCGTATGCCCGGATCTCGCCAAAGAGCCGGATTCTGGTGCAGTGGACCGTCCTTCGCGGTCGACGGCGTCAGGGCGGTCCCCGCGAATCGGTCCACTCCTGGAACTTCTCGGCTGTCCAGGCTAGTTGGCCGACTGACGAGTCGGTCAGCCCGTAGACCAGTGTCTGTGGCCGGGTGGACTGGATGTCGGCGTAACCCTGGCTGTCGCGGCGCCCCACTGCCGACTCCGTTCCCACGAGGCCAGTGTGTCGCCCGCGCTCCGCCGGGCTGAGCGCAGCCAGTTCGTCGGAGTCCGGCTCCTCGGCCGCGGCCGAGCCGGGCAGCAGGTTCAGGTGCACGCCGATGACCTGGTCGGGGCAGACGCGGCCGAACTCGCGGGAGACGGCCGCCCACCGCCCAACCCTGCGGCCCTCACTTGAGAGCTGCGCGGCGATCAGCAACCTCCCGGCGAGGTCGACGACTTCGGTCCTCGGGCCGATCGGATCGTACACCTCGTCTTGCTCGGCGGCGGTGATCCAGTCGGCGCTGACGGCGACGGCGGTGGCGCCTCACCGCACCCCGGTACCGCGACCGGAAGACCGACCCATTCACCACTTGGACCCAGGCCATAGGCCTGCCCACAGCACCCTGACCACCACACCGTGACCTGCGCGAACCGTGCCCTGACGCACCCTCACGCGGCCACGCGGCAGACAAGTTGACTACGCCGCCGCCATGCGTTCGTAACTTTACGTTACATCTTCTTAGCAGCTCAAAGCTTGACTCCCCAGCTTGGGCGGAACGACAGTTTGGTGCCTCCTAACGGCACATCGTGCCGTGATGCGGCACACGCTGCCCTCGATTCAGATGCGACGCCGCCGGCGAAGAAGTCGCAGTAACCCGTTCCTTTCCCGCTGACCCACAAGCGATGCCCCCCATGGAGGTTTGAATGCACAGGTTCAGGTCCACCCCGACGGGATCGCGGCTGGTGATGCCAGGCCTGACAGCATTGGTCTTGGTGACCTCTCTCTCGGCCTGTGGTTCTGGGAGTTCCGTAACGGCATCGTCGGACGGAACGACGCGTGTCAGCCTCGTCGAGGCAGTGCACAACCTCGGCTACATCAACCTGTACGTCGCGCAGCACAAGGGCTTTTTCAAGCAACAGGGAATCGACTTGCGCCTCAGCGCGGCCGGTGGCGATTCCCAGGCATTCGCCGCTGTCCTCGGCGGCTCGGCGCAGTTCGCGTTGGGTGACGCCACGATGGCCGAGATCTCCCGCGAGAAGCACGGCGACGGCGTGGTCCTGGGGGAGTTGGTGTCGCGGGCGCAGTTTTTCGCGGTGTCGAAGAACATCAGCACGCCGTTTGACAATCCCGCGCAGTTCAAAGGCCATACCTTCGTCACCAATCCGCCTCCGAACACCAACTACAACGTGCTGACGAACAGCTTGAAGCAGGCTGGGCTGGACCCGGCGAAGGATGTCAAGATCACGACCGTGGCCCCCGGCACAGAGCTCGGGCCCGTACTGGCCGGACAAGCCGATGTTGTCGTTGCCCAGGAGCCCAACGTGGACACGGCCGTCGTCCAGAACGGCGCTCACGTTCTGTACAGCTGGTCCGACGCCATCGGTGAGTTCACCAACACCGGTCTGCAGGCGAGGTCCAGCTACGTGAAGGCCAACCCCACCGTGGTGCAGAAGGTGGTCAACGCACTGCAGATGGGCGCCGAGTACACCTACGCCCACCCGGATGCCGCCAAAGCGATCGCACGCGCGGAATTCCCCTCACTGCCGGCGAAAGTCATCGACGCAGCTATCCAGCGCGAGCTCGACAACGGCATCCCGTCCAAGACGCTGGTGGTACCACAGGCCGGTTGGAACAAGCTGATGGACCTAGGCCGGAAGCTGGGCAACTGCTCCTGCGACATCAGCTTCGGCGAGATCGTCGATAACTCCTTTGCCCAGAAGGCCGCTGCCGACGTGCACGTGAACTGAGGGAGACCCCGCATGAGTGAAGTTGGCACACATGTCGCGGCTGGAACGCCCACCACCCAACGCGCCGCCGTCGAATCCGCCGACGTCGTCGTGGCACTGGAGCACGTCACGGTGCGGTTCGGGAGCTACACAGCTCTGCAGGACGTCTCGTTCGAGGTTTCGACGGGAAGTTTTGTGTCGATCGTCGGCCCCAGCGGCTGCGGAAAGTCGACGTTGCTCAACCTCGTCTCCGGGTTGAGCACGCCCGCTGCCGGCTCGGTCCGCAACACGATTCTGGAGCGGGGCCGGCGGATGGGTTACATGTTTCAACGGGACCTCCTGCTGGACTGGCGAAATGTCGTCCAGAACGTCGCACTGGGTCTGGAGGCCCAGGGGCAGCCGCGTCGGGCCGCACGCCAGAAGGCGCGCGACCTGCTACCCGCGTACGGGCTGGAGGGGTTCGAATCCCTCTACCCCTGCCAACTGTCCGGCGGCATGCGCCAGCGCGCCGCGTTCGCGCGCACCATGAGCACCGATCCGCCGCTGCTGCTGCTCGACGAGCCGTTCTCCTCCCTGGACTACCAGACCAAACTCAAACTCGAAGCGGAACTTCTCGCGCCGTTTCGCCGCTCGGGCGGGACCGCGATCATGGTCACCCACGACATCGACGAGGCCGTCGCAGTCTCCGATGTGGTCCTGGTGATGACCGGTCGGCCAGGGCGGGTCGCAGCCATCCACGAGGTGCCCTTCGCCGCATCGGGACTCGCGCCGTTCGAGGTCCGCGATGCCGAGGGCTTTGGGCACTACGTCCGCGACATCTGGCGGGAGATCGAGTCGTGAGGACTGCCGCTGCTGCGCAGCCGCTCGCTCGTAGAAGGGACTTGTCGTGAGTACTGAGCAGGAGTTGTCCCGGCCGGCTATGGCCGAGCCGCCGGCCATGGGCACGGCGCCGAAACCCTCTGGGCCCAGGATGGACTCGGCCGGCCGGCGGCACCGTTCCCTGGCGGTGGCCATCGTGTTGGATGTGGTCCTCGTCGCGATCGGTCTCGCCGCGTGGCAGTACGCGGTGGACAACGGATCGGACGCCGGTCTGCTCTACGGCAGTCCTAAGGCGATTGCCCAGGTGCTGCTGTCGAGCCTGCAATCGGGGGAGTTGATCACCAACACCCTGACCACCGCGATGGAGGCCGTACTGGGCTTTGTCATCGGCAATCTCATCGGCGCGACTGTCGGCGTGGCTCTGTGGTACTCGCGGCTGGTGGAGCAGATGCTGCGGCCGGTCATCGCCTTCCTTGGTGCCACGCCGATCGCGGCCCTGGCCCCGATCATCATCGTCTGGGTGGGCACCGGCACCACCTCAAAGGTGGTGATGTCCGCATCCTCAGTGGTGGTTACGGCGCTGGTGCTGGCCTTCGACGGCGCCCGGGGCACGGACCCGCTGCAGATCCGGTTGCTGCGCTCGCTCGGCTCTCCCACCTCGAGGATCTTCCGCCTGCTCGTGCTGCCCTCCTCAGTGGTGCATATCTGCGGTGGGCTGCGGCTGACAGCAGGCCTTGCCCTGATCGGTGCGATCATCGGCGAGTTCATCTCCTCCAGCGCGGGGCTCGGTCACGCGATCCTCATCGCCGGCAACCTCTACGACGTGTCCACGGTGCTGGCGAACCTCCTCGTAGTCGGGACGATGTCACTGCTTCTACTGGGTGCCATCAGCCGAGTGGAACGCTGGATCCTGCGTTGGCGATTTCTGGCACTATCCGCTTGACCGGGCTGATGCCTACGGCCACCGCCCGGTCCAGAGGCGTCGAAAGGACTGCATATGAGCCTCATCACTGAGCACCTACTGCGAATCGCCGAACAGGATCTCCGCTTCCGTGCCTTCGCCTGCGTAGGCAGCAGCGACGCGTCGGCATCTGACTCACCGGACCAGATTCCGCTCGGAGTGAAGGACCTGTTCGACGTGGCAGGCCTTCCGACCGCGTTCGGCACGGTTGCCCTGCCGGCCCGAAAGGCAACCCGAACCGCACCCGCGGTGGCCGCGTTGCAGCAATGGCAAGCGGTCGTAGTGGGCAAGACCGTCACCTCCGAATTCGCCTACTTCGGCCCGAACATGACCAGGAATCCGTGGAACTTGGCCCACAGCCCAGGAGGGTCCTCAACCGGCTCGGCCGCGGCAGTGGCCGCGGGTGAGGTGCCACTGGCCATCGGCAGTCAGACCAACGGCTCGGTGATTCGGCCCGCGTCCTACTGCGGTGTCGTGGGTGTCAAACCCAGCTACGGCACCATTCCCGTAGCTGGGATGCTCGGCTTCGCCCCGTCTTTCGACACTGTGGGCAGCTTCGCCCGCTCGGTTCAGCTCGCCGGGGTCGCCACGGACGTCATGGCCGGCGGGCAGTTGGGCTACCGGAAGGTGGCCGCGCAGCCCCCGCCAAGCCTGCGTGGTGTACGGATCGGCGTGGTGCGCACCAGCGACTGGTCGAGGGTGACCGAACCCATGCAAACCCTGCTGACCAGCACCGTAGATCTATTGGCCGACCAGGGCGCGAAGACCGAAGAGGTGGTCACCGCACTGTGCGACGAGGAAGCGCTGGTGGTGTACAAGACCATCTTCGAGTTCGAGGGCCATCAGAGCCTGCAAGGGCTCGGACTGCAACGGCTCGATCTGCTCGGGGACCACATCGCCGGGTTCCTTCGGGATGCGGCCCGAGTCAGCGCCACGGAATACGGATCGGCGCTGCGCCGGCGTGGCGAGCTGCTGGCACGGTTCGATGCGCAGTTCGCCGAGCTGGATGCGTTGATCACGGTTCCGGCGGCGGGTGAAGCACCGCTCGCCGGCGACAACGGAGACCCCCGGTTCTGCACCCGGTGGAGCCTGGCCGGGGTCCCAACGGTCTGTTTGCCCGCCGGTCTCGGCCCGACCGGCCTGCCGATGGGCGTCCAGCTGGTCGGCCCCCGAGGGGCGGATGCCGCGCTTCTGCGACTGGCTGCCGGCGTCGAGGAACTGCTCGGCTTTTCGGAACACTACGGACGGCTCGATGCCCAACTCGGTGTCCCGGCACGATGAGCGGTCCTTGGGTGACAGACCCGACACAATCTTCCAGGAGAGACAGCACACGATGGAAATCATCGAATTCACGCCGCAATTCGAACAGTACGGGTGGACCTTCGGCGGCACTGCGCCTATTCGGCGGGTGATGCCTGGCACGGTGCTGCAACTGTGGACCGACGATGCGTTCGCCGGTCGGCTCCGTCGGCCGCAGGACCGCCCTTCCCAACTGCTGGATATTCGGTACACCAACCCGCAGACAGGGCCGTTCTACGTGGAAGGCGCCGAGGTGGGCGACACGCTCGCGTTGCACTTCGTGTCCATCGAACCAGCCCGGGACTGGGGAGTGTCCACCACGTTGCCGCTGTTCGGCGCGCTCACCGGGACGGACCGCACCGCCACGCTGCAGGAGCCGCTGCCCGAGCTCACCTGGGTCTACGAGATCAACAGGGACAAGAAGATCGTGACGTTCCAAGCCCTGGAAACCGAGCACCGGATTGATCTGCCGCTGGAACCGATGCTCGGCACCGTAGGGTTGGCGCCTGCGCTGAAGGAGGTCAGGACGACGGCCGTGCCGGACTATTTCGGCGGGAACATGGACACCCCCGAAATGCGGGCCGGGTCGACCTGCTATCTCGGGGTGAACGTCGAGGGCGCGCTGTTCTCCATCGGCGACGGGCATGCCCGCCAAGGCGAGGGCGAAACCTGTGGGGTCGCCGTCGAAACGGCGATGGACGTGACACTCATCGTGGAGTTGATCAAGGGAGGAGCCCCGGCCTGGCCGCGGATCGAGGATGACGAGCATCTGATGGTGGTCGGTTCCGGCCGGCCGCTGGACGACGCGTGGCGCGTCGGCCAAGTCGACATGATCGGCTGGCTGCAGGAGCTGCTCGGCATGGCGAAGATGGACGCGTACCAACTGCTCACCCAGATCAGCAAGTCGCCCATCGCGAACATGGTGGATCCGAATTTCTCCGCCGTGGTCAAGGTCGCCAAGAACGTGTTGCCACGCGTCCAGGCCTACGGCGGCATGCACGCCCATCTGCGAGAGCTTTCCGGCTCACTGCACTGAGGCGTTGACGTCATGCGGAGGTGCGCGGGGCCGGGTCGCGCAGGTGCCCAAGCCGGGCGGTGAGGGTTCTTGCGGCCTCGCTCACCACGCTGCCGTAAAAGGATTGGGATTCGTCGGTCAGGCGGGTGATCGGTACGTTGACACTGAGGCTTGCGACCGGCTCCTGGCCGCTGCCCATGACGGCGCCCGCGACCGAGCCGACGTCGGAGCGCCACTCGCCGCGGTTGGTCGCGTATCCCTGTGCCTGGATCTGATCCAGCTCGGCGAGCAACCGGTCCGGATCGGTGATCGTCGTGTCGGTGTAGCACGGCAGCTCTTCGGCGAGCAGCCGGTCAACGATCTCGGCGGGGCTGTTCGCCAGTACCGCCTTGCCGTTGGCGGATGCATGGAGGGGCAGGGCATGCCCCAAGTTCATGCTGATGCGCAGTGGTTTGGACGTTTCCAGCCGTTCGATCAGCACCACCTTGTCGCCCTCGGGAACCGTTAGGTGAATCGTCTCCTCGGTACGACGGCGCAGGTCCTCCATGATCGGCATTGCCGCGTCGCGCAGCCCGAGGTCCCCACTCGCGTGCCGGCCTACGTAGAGTGCCTTGGTGGTCACCAGCCACTTGGTGACCTCGCCCTTCGCGGGACGGATCCATCCCGCCGTGTTGAGGGTGTGCAGCGCGCGTTGCACGGAACTCTTGGGCATCTCCAGTATCCGTGCCAGTTCGCCGACGCCGACCGGCTGTCGCGTCGCGACCTCCTCCAGCACCCGGAGGGTGTTCAGGACGTTACGCATCCAGGGACTCCTCAGTAGCGCACTTCTGGCCTTACTGTAGCTCTTCGCGGCACGGCGTGCCGTAGAGCGGCACGCGACCGGAGTTCGCCGAGCCGGCCGTGGACGTCGCACCGGAACGGTTGCGCACCGAGTGAATCGGTCTCCGCCCCACCCAAGTACCGAACAAATAGGAGATGTTGCAGCTCGCGCCATGCCGGAGCGGAAGACCGCGTCACCGACACCGTCGAACGCATCACCGGCCGCCCCGCCCGCGGCTTCCGCGAACTCGCCGAGAGCGAGATCCGATGAAGCGGTTGTTGTCCGCCGCCTGATCGGCCCGCGGCAGCCACCGGTCGAGGTATCCGAGAAGACCGGTCAGGTCCGTTCCTCCGGCGCGGTATCCGATGTAGCCGTCCGGCCGGACCAGGCAGTGGGTGATGCCCCGCCAAGGCCCGCTCGTACCGAGCGTGTGGACGTGAAGGAGGCGGTCGCGACCGCTGGTGGCGGCCGCGATCCCGTCGGTGTCCCACACCTGGCGCCCGCACAGGAGCAGGTGGTGCCCGGGAGCGGCCGTCATCGCGTGCAGGTCGCCGGGGGAGTCGGGGAGCCGGTCACCTGCCCGCGGGCCGTGCCTGGGCGAATGCGGGCCCTCGGTCGTGGCGAGGCTGCGCCGGTAGTGGATGGCCAGCTGCGAGACCGTACGGAAGGCCGCGGCGCGCAGGAAGGGAAGGCGTAGGGCCGGCGGTGCAAGGCGGGGTGCGACGTGGGCGCGGGCCAGCTTGAGCAGTGGATTGCGGCTGGTGGCAATGGTGAACGCGCGGTCCGTGAAGCGCAGCACGTTCCGGCCGACCGGGGCGCGTTCGCTCTCGTACGTGTCCAACAGGGCGTCCGGCGCCGCGTCACGGCAGACGAGGGCGAGCTTCCAGCCGAGATTGAGCGAGTCCTGGATACCGGTGTTCATGCCCTGGGCCCCGGCGGGGCTGTGGATGTGGGCGGCGTCGCCGGCGAGGAAGACGTGGCCGGCGCGGTAGTTCTTGGCGCCGCGGTTGTGGATCTTGAAGTCGGTCATCCATACGGGGTCCCGCAGGTGCAGCCGGTCGCTGACGTAGCGGTCGACGATCGCCCCCAACTGCCCGAGTTCCACCGGGCTTTCGGCGTCAGTCTCTCCCGGCGGCCGCATCGCGAGCATCCGCCAGCTCGCCGGTGAGACCAGCGGGAAGAAGAACAGCACCCCGGCCTCGGTCAGGTACGCGTGCGCAGCGCCCTTTTCCAGACCGTCCACCTCCAGGTCCGCGAGTACGAACGTCTGCGGGTAGGCGTAGCCCTCGAAGGCGATACCGGCCCGATCGCGGACCGTGCTGTGCGCCCCGTCGCAGCCGACGACATAGCGGGCGGTCACCTCCTCCTCGCCCCCGCCCTGATGCCTCAACCGGCATGCTGCATAGGCGTTTTCGGCCGTCATGTCCACCAGCTCGGTGCCCCGCTCGACCGTCGTACCCGCCGCGGCGAGATGGCCGCCGAGCACGCTCTCCGTCTCGGCCTGGGACAGGAACAGCAGGAAAGGGTACGGGGTGTCGGCGACGCCGATGTCGAACAGCGGCAGCCGCACGGTACGACCCGGAAGATGCATCCGCAGCTGCACGGCCGGGTTCCCGCGCGCGACCAGTTCGTCCGTCACGCCGAACGGGGAGAGGGCTTCCAGGGTCCGGGGCTGGATGGCCAGCGCTCGTGATTCCCGGGCCCGGTCGAGGTGCCGGTCGATGATCCGGAACCGCGCCCCGTACGCATGCAACTGCGCCGCAAGAGCCAACCCGGTCGGCCCGGCACCCACCACCAGTACATCAAGCGATTGACTCGCAGCCATGGCAGCAGTGTGCCGCCCAAGCGCTCGCCGCGCTTGCGAAGGCACGAGGAACAGGGGAATGCGCCGCGGCGGGCCCTGACGGGCTGCCGGCCTCATCCGCCGGCGGGCGGGCAGAGCTTGGCGGACGATCGAGGCATCCTCACCGCCGTGGCGGTGACGCGGTGCCGGGTTCGGTCGCGGTTGTCAGCAACCTCGCTTTCGGTCGGTCTCGACGGTCGTACGGGCAGTGGTGGCGAGCCGGGCGAACGAACCGGCGAGCGCCTCGATGACGCCAGCACCCGAATCAGGTCAGTGTCGACTGACGTCATCGTGGGCTGATATTCTCACATCATCTGGAGCTGATACCAGTCCGGACTGAGTGGAAGGCCCGTGCTGCTCGACTTCTTGCCCGGCTGAACCACTCTGTCCGCCCACCCGCGCTGAACCACTCCGCAGTTCCTCTCCCGGTTCGCGCGCTCCGTCACCGTCGTCCACCGCCGCGACACGCTGCGTGCTTCCAAGACAATGCAGCAGCGTGCCTTCGCGGACCCGAAGATCTCGTTCGCCTGGGACAGCGAAGTTGCCGAGATCCACGAGGAGGACGGCAGGCTGGCCGGACTCACCCTGCGCAGTACCAGGACCGGCGAGATGTCCGAACTCCCGGCCAGCGGCCTGTTCATGGCCGTCGGCCACGACCCGCGCACCGAACTGGTCAAGGGCCAGCTGGAGTTGGAAGAGGACGGCTACCTGAAAGTCGCCTCCCCCTCCACCCGTACGAACATCCCAGGCGTCTTCGCCGCGGGCGCGGTCGTGCGCGGACAACGACAAGTAGCGGCATCCATGGCCGCCCTGCGGAAGGTCCGGCCTGCAGCACGCGGCGCCGCGCCCCAATCCCGGGCGCGGGAGCTGAAGCGGGCGCCCCTCAACGATGAAGGCCCGGACCGCAGAACGGCCCGGGCGATCACGTGCTGAGGTCGGCGATGGTGCTGTTTGCGGCTGCGGCTGCGGCTGCGGCTGCGGCCGCGCCGATGCGCCGGCTATTTGACCGAGCCCGCCATCACCCCCTGGACGAAGTGCCGTTGGAAGGCGAAGAAGACGATCAGCGGCACCACCAGGGAGAGGAAGGCACCCGGTGCCAGTACTCCGATGTTGCTGCCGAACTGCCGCATCTCGGACTGGAGGGCCACGGTGAGCGGCTGGGACTCGCTGTCGGCGAAGAGCAGCGCGACCAGCATGTCGTTCCAGACCCAGAGGAACTGGAAGATGGCCAGGCTGGCCAAGGCCGGCCGGCCCAGTGGCAGGACCAGTTGGGAGAAGATCCGCCACTCCCCGCCGCCGTCCATCCGGGCGGCCTCCAGCATTTCGCGCGGGATCTCGGCGAAGTAGTTACGGAGCAGGAAAATCGCGAAGGGCAGCCCGTAGGCGACGTGGAAGAGGATCACGCCCGGGATCGTGCCGAACAGCCCGACGGCGCCGAACAGTTTGGCCACGGGCAGCAGCCCGATCTGCACGGGTACCACGAGCAGGCCCACGACCACCAGGAAGATCGCATTGCGGCCGGGGAACTCCAGCCAGGCGAAGGCGTATCCAGCAAGCGCCGCGATGCCGACGACCAGCGCTGTGGTGGGCACCGAGATCAGGACGGTGTTCCAGAAGGCCTGGGTGATGCCGGAGTCCTCGAACAGCGCGGTGTAGTTGTCCAGGGACAGTTGCCCGGGATCGGTGAGCGCCGTCCACCAGCCCTCGGCCGCGTTGTCCTGTTCGGAGCGCATCGAGGACAGGAACAGCCCGGCCAGCGGGGTGATCCAGACAAGTGCGACGACGAGCAGAACGGCCTGGACCAGTCCGCTGCCGAGCCACTTGGTCAACACGCCCACGGGCCGCGGGCGCGGCCGGGGTGGCTGGACAGGAACGCGGACGGAGGTCTTGGCGACCGGCTGGGACGGATTGCGCTCGATGGTGCTGTGACCGCTCATGCTCCGCTCCTTCGGAAGCGCCGGACGTTGAAGATCATGGCGGGTACGACCAGCAGCAGGAGCAGCACGCTGAGGGCGCTGCCGAGTCCCTGGTTGTTGCCGCCGCCGAAGGAGACCAGCCACATCCGGGTCGCCAGGACATTGGCCTCTTCCTGGACCGGCCCCGGCGCGATGATCCAGACGAGGTCGAAGACCTTCATCACATTGATCACCAGAGTCACAAAGACCACCGTCAGCACCGGAGCGAGCAGCGGCACCGTGATCTTCCGGAAGATCTGCCACTCATTGGCGCCGTCCATCCGGGCCGCCTCCAGAGCGTCCCGGGGGATGGCAGCCAGTCCTGCCCCGATCAGCACCATCGAGAAGCCGGTCCAGATCCACAGATAGGCACCGATGATCGCCGGGGTGACCAGAGCGGGACCGAGCCAGGAAATCCCCTGGTAGGGGGCTGCGAAGTTCTCCCCCGGGAGCCGGACGGTGTACGAACCGGCGTCGAGGCCGGGGAAGTTGAACGAGCCGTCCGCGGCAGTGGTGGCTTTCGCCGCCACCTTTCCGTCCCGTACCGCCTCGACCGACATCCCCGGCAGACCCTTCTCGGCCGGGTCGGCCTTGCCCGGCCTGCCGCCTCCGCCGGGAGTGAAGTCCAGGTAGACAACGCCCTTCACCTCGTCCGCGGCGGGCGCGGCCAAGGACGCGGCATGTGCCGGCCGGGCGCCGGACGGAATCTTGTCCGGCGCGACTCCGACGAAGCCGAGGCTGACGGACTTTCCGGGGCTGACCGCGTCGGTCGTACGGTACGCACCGCCCGGATCCCCGGTCAGGCCCTGGCCCTGACGGGCTCTGGCGGTGGGGTACGCGGAACGGTCGTCGAAGGCGTCGTGGACGCCGACGGCCACGGCGTTGAGTACACCCCGGTTGGGGTCCTCCTCGTACGCGAGCCGGAAGATGATGCCGGCGGCCAGGAACGACACCGCCATGGGCAGGAAGAGCACCAGCTTGAAGGCGGTCGCCCAGCGCACCTTCTCGGTGAGCACCGCGAGCACCAGGCCGAGACCGGTCAGCAGAACCGGAGCCACGACAACCCAGATGGTGCTGTTGCGGATCGCCTTGAGTGTCGCGGGATCGCTGAATATCTCGGCGTAGTTCTCGCCGCCGACGAAGCGGTCGCCGCTCGCGTCGAAGAAGCTTCGTCCGGCGGAGAACAGCACCGGGTAGACGACCAGCGCGCCGAGCAGCAGCAGGGCGGGCAGGACGAACACCACCGCGATGTTCCGCCTCCTGCGGTGCGCCCGCCGCCGCGGGTTCGCGGCGGGGGCGGATTTGGTGACAGCCATGGTGTGCGGCCTCAGCTCTTGTACGCCTTGGAGGCCGCGGCTTCGAGCGCGGCCGCGGTGGCCTTCGGGTCCGAGGGGTCGCGCAGGAAATCCTGGAGGAGCTTCCACTCGCCCGCGCCCTTGGTTCCGCCGAACGCGGCGGGGGCCTGGTCGGACATGTCGAAGCGCACCGAGTCACCGGCGTCCACCAGTGACTTGGCCGTGGAGCGGGTGGTGTCGTCGGCGTACGAGGCGAGGTCCACGTCCTTGTTGGGGGAGAGGAAGCCTCCAGCGCCGGCCCACGCCGAAGCCGCTTCGGGGGTGGCCAGGAACTCCAGCAGCCGCTGCGCCGCCTTGTTGTTCTTGCCGTCCTTGAGCACCACGGCCGCGTCACCGCCGCTCACTACCGGTGCCTTGCCGCTGTCGACTCCGGGGAACGGGAAGAACTTGGCGTCCTCGCCCAGCTTCTTGCCGAAGTCGTCCTTGGCCATACCGCCCACGAAATCGCCCTCGTAGACCATGCCCGCCTTCGGCTCGGGACCGAAGACCTGCTCGATCGAGCCCGGGAAGTCGGTGCGCAGCGCGCCGGCCGAGCCTCCGGCAACGAGCTGCTTGTCCTTGAACACCTCGCCCAGGGTGGTGAGCGCCTTGACCACGCTGGCGTCGGTCCAGGGCAGGGTGTGGGCTGCCAGCTGGTCGTACTTCTCCGGTCCTGCCTGGGAGAGGTAGATGTTCTCGAACCAGTCGGTGAGGGTCCAGCCGTCCTCACCGGCGACGGAGAAGGCGGGCAGTCCGGAGTCGGCGAGCGTGCGGCCCGCCTTGAGCATGTCCGTATAGCTCTTGGGCTCCGCAACTCCGGCCTGCTCGAACGCGCTCGGGCTGTACCAGACGGTCGACTTGTGGGCCGCCTTGAAGTAGAGGCCGTAGTAGGTCTTGTCGACGGTGCCGTAGTTCTTCCACACGTCGGCGAGGTTGGCGCCGGCGGTCGTCGCGGTCTTCTGCGACAGCGGCGCGAGCCAGCCCTCCTTGGCGAACTGCTGGAGTACACCGACCTGAGGCACCATCACCACGTCCGGTGCGTTGCCGCCCTCGATCTTGCTGCCGACAAAGGTGGAGACGTTGTCACCGCTGGGCACGAAGACCGTCTTGGCGCCGGTCTGTTCGGTGAAGGCGTCCAGCACCTTGCGGAAGTTCTTCTGCTCGCTGCCGGTCCAGACTCCGGCCACGGTCACGGTCTGGCCGCTGAGTTCCTGGCCGCCGGCCGGGCCCGGCGAGCCGCCGCAGGCCGTCGCGCCAAGGGCGAGGGCGAGCACCGTCGATGCGGCCGCCGTGGTCCGCCGGGTCGTCGTGGGTCGTCGCATGGTGACAGTCCTTCCGATGGGTGGGAATGGTCGGTGGTTCAGGGGGTGGGGCAGTCGCCCGTCCACCACGCGGCGGTCGCTCCGGGGAGCACACCGTCCGGGCAGGGACCGCTGGAGAGGAGCGGAGTGCCCGCGACCGGCGCGGGCACGGGCTCGGTTCCGAAGTTGACCGCGCAGATCAGCCCGTCACCGCGGGTCATGGCCAGGACCTGCGGGGGTGCCTCCAGCCAGCGCAGGCTGCCCTCGCCCAACTGCGGCAGGCTGCGCCGCAGTTGAAGTCCCTCGCGGTAGAGATGCCAGAAGGAACGGGTGTCGGCCAGCGCCCGGTCGGTGGCGTGTTCGGCGAACCACTCGGGCTGTGGCAGCCAGGGCCGCGCGCCCGCCGCACCCTGGCTGAAGCCGAACGGTGACGCGTGGCCCGACCAGGGCAGCGGCACCCGGCAGCCGTCCCGGATGCGTGCGCGGCTGCCGGTGCGGTGGAAGATCGGGTCGGTCAGTACCTCGTCCGGCAGGTCGAGGACTTCTGGGAGGCCGAGCTCCTCGCCCTGGTAGACGTACGCGGCGCCGGGCAGTGCCAGCATCAGCAGAGCGGCGGCGCGGGCACGCGCCGCACCGAGCCCGCTGGCCTCCACGCCCGGCTCGCCCGCGTAACGGGTGACCGTGCGTACCTGGTCGTGGTTGTTGAGCACCCAGGTGACGGTGGAGCCCGTCCCGGCGATGTCGCGTATCGCCTCTGTGATGGTCGCCCGGAAGGCTTCGGCGTCCCACGGGGCGCTGAGCAGGTCGAAGAAGAACGCCTGGTGCAGCTCGTCAGGCCATACGTACATGGCGTGTTCACGCGCGGTCGGTACGGAGACCTCGCCGACGAGTAGCCGCTCGTGGCCGTCCCGGTCCGCGTACTCCTCGCACACGGACCGCCAGCGGCGCCACACCTGGTGGACCTCGGGCTGGTTCCAGGCCAGCGGGTTCACCGAGTCCCGGGACCGCTCGTCGGCGGCGGGGTCGTCCGAGTCGGGCAGCTCGGGGTGCTTGAAGAGACCGGCGGCGACATCGATGCGGAAACCGTCGACACCCCGGTCCAGCCAGAAGCGCAGTGCGCGCTCGAAGGAGTCGCCGATCTCGGGGTTGCGCCAGTTCAGGTCGGGCTGCTCCGGGGTGAACAGGTGCAGATACCACTGTCCGAGCGTGCCGTCGGGTTCGGTGACCCGGCTCCAGGCCGGCCCGCCGAACATCGCGCGCCAGTTGTTGGGGGGCTCCGCGCCGTCCGGGCCGCGGCCGTCGGCGAAGTGGAAGCGAGTGCGGGCGGCGCTGCCGGGGTCGGCGGCGAGCGCTTCGCGGAACCACGGGTGCTCGCTGGAGCAGTGGTTGGGGACGATGTCGAGCAGCAGCTTGAGTCCGAGGCGGCGGGCGTCGGCCATCAGCAGGTCGAACTCGGCCAGGTCACCGTAGACCGGGTCGACGTCGCAGTAGTCGGCGACGTCGTAACCGTGGTCGTGCTGCGGCGACGGATAGAACGGGCTGAGCCAGATGCCGTCGACACCGAGCTTCCTGAGGTACGGCAGTCCGGCCCGTACGCCGGCCAGGTCACCGATGCCGTCCCCCGTGCTGTCGAGGAAGCTGCGTACGTACACCTGGTAGATCACCGCATCGCGCCACCAGGAGGTGGCCGTGCGGGAGGAGTGGCCGAGGACGGCCGGAAGAGCTGTGAGCATCTCGCGTTTGACCCGTTCCTGAAGGATGCGAGAGCGCCCCAGAGCGGGTGCGCTGTTATCCATGCATGTTAAGTAGGGGTGACGGCAACGTGTCAACGATGCGGCGAGAAACAGCCCAGGTATGCCCGGATATTTGAGGGTATGTCAGAGTGAGCTACTACCTAACAAGTATGTAGCGAACCGGGAGGGGAGCGGTAGGCAGATTCAGCCCTTGCGGGAGATCGATCCCAGCTCGCGGGACAGCCGTGCCACGGCCTGCTGCGGCGTCTGCCGCAGCGCCATGACGTCCTGGACGACGGCCTGCACGGCGAGGCTCACCTGGTCGTACCGAGGGCTCTTGGGGCGCGGCTCGGCAGCCAGCACGCTCTGCCGCAGCGTGGGCAGATACGGGTAGGCCCGGATCAGGGCGGGATCTTCGTACAGCGCGGCGCGTACGGGTGGCAGCGAGCCCTCGGTGAGTACCTGCCGCTGGACGCGCTCGCTGGTGAGATAGGCGATCAGGTCGGCGGCCGACTCCGGATGCCGGGAGTAGCTGCTGACCGCGAGATTGGAGCCGCCGAGCACACTCGTGCCCGGTCCGGACGGTCCGGGCAGTGGCACCGCACCGAATGTGCCGGCCACCTTCGACCCCGGCGCGTTGGCCACCGAGTACACGTAGGGCCAGTTCCGCAGAAAGAGCAACCGGCCGTCCTGGAAGGCCTGCCGGGACTCCTCCTCCTTGTAACCGCGAGCCTGTGGGGAGATCCAGCCGTCCCGTACTCCGCCCGCCAGGAACTCCAGTCCGGCCCGGGCCGCGGCCGAGTCCACAGTGACCCGGGCGCCGTCGTCCCGCAGGATCGAGCCGCCCGCCGAATGCACCGCCTCGGTGGCGTTGACCGTCAGTCCCTCGTACGGCAGGAACTGGCCGGCGTAGCCGTCCATGCCGTACTTGGGGGCCAGATCCCGGGCCTGCCGTGCGAGCTCCGCCCATGTGCGCGGCGGCAGTTCGCCCGCTCGCTCAAGAATGTCCTTGCGGTAGTACAGCAGCCCGGCGTTGGTGACATAGGGGACGGCGTAAAGGCGGCCGTCGAAGGTGGCTGTGTCCACTACGGGCGCCAGGAAGGTGTCCAGCGGGAACCGGTCCCGCTGCAGGGGGGAGATCCATCCTGCAGCCGCGAACTCGGAGGTCCAGGCCACATCGATGTTCAGTACGTCGAACCGGTCGCTGCGGGACCGCAGCTCGCTGATCATCTGGGCCCGGGTCTCGTCCGCGGAGTCGGGCAACTCGACGAGCGTGACCTGTTCCTTCGCGTGGCTGCGATTCCAGTCGTCCAGCAGCGGACCGAGATACTCGGTGAGATCCCCCGCCGTCACCAGCGTCATGGGCCCGCGACCCTTGGGAGCCGCAGTTCCCGACTGGGCGCCGAAGCCCGTGTAACCCGCGAGGATCACGGCGGCAACGAGGAGCCCCCTACCGGCGGCATGCATCCACCGCATAGGTTCCTCCCAGTGCACCGATCCGGCCGCGCTGCCGTCCCACGTGGCCTATGTATACCTGTTAGGCATGGGCGATACTAGACGTCCAGGCGGAGAAGGCGGGTGGCGCGAAACACACCCCGTATCCGAGCCAACAGGAAACTACGGAACGGGAGGGAGGGAGCGCGTGCGGCTGCCGCTCCTGGCACTCCTCACCCGTGGTCCGGCGCATGGTTACGAGCTCAAGCAGGACCTTGAGAAGCTCCTGGGCGCCGCGTACCCTCAGCCGAATGTCGGTCAGATCTACGTCACTCTTGGGCGGCTGGAAAAGGCCGGTCTGATCGTCGGGGAGGACGTCGAGCAGTCCGGTAGGCCCAACAAGCGTACGTACCGGCTCACCGACGCCGGGCGGGAGGCCGTACTCGCCTGGTTCGACGAGACCACGGACGAGCCGCGAGTCAGGGACGAGTTCTTCATGAAGGTCGCCCTCGCGCCCCAATCCGGTCTTGCCGACCCAATCACGCTGATCAACAAACAGCGGCGGCAGTATTTGAACACCATGCGTGACCTGTCGAAGCTGGCCGCGGCCGAGGACCGGGACAACAGGGTCTCCCAGCTGCTGATCGAGGGCGCGATGCTGCATCTGCAGGCCGACCTCGACTGGCTGGAACGCTGTCAGGAGGAGCTGGAATGAGCGAGGACACCGCTCCTGCCGCGCTGGGCGCTTCCGGTGCGGCGCCTGGTCAGGGGGGCAATGTGCCGATCGTGCGCGCCGAGGGTCTGACCAAGACCCATCACGGCGAAGGCGCACCGGTTCACGCCGTACGCGGAGTGGATCTGACCGTTCAGTCCGGGGAATTCGTTGCCGTCACCGGCCCCTCCGGCGCCGGCAAGTCCACGTTGCTCCACCTCATCGGCGGGCTCCAGCGACCCGACAGCGGCCGGCTCTGGCTCGACGGCCGCCGGGTGGACGCGTACCGCGAGGCCCGCTGGGCGGTGCTGCGCCGCCGGAGCATCGGCATCGTCTTCCAGTTCTTCAACCTGGTCTCCGACCTCACCGTCGCCGACAACGTCGAACTGCCCGCGCTGCTCGCGGGCGCCTCGCCCAAGGCAGCCCGGGACAGCAGGGCCGAACTGCTCGCCGAACTCGGCCTCGAAGGCAGGGAACGGTCCATGCCGGGCGAACTCTCCGGCGGCGAGCAGCAGCGCGTCGCCCTGGCCAGGGCCCTGGTGAACCATCCCGCGCTGCTGCTCGCCGACGAACCGGCCGGCAGCCTGGACAGCAAGGGCACCCGCGAAGTGCTCCGGCTGCTCTCCCGGTTCCACCAGCGCGGCCAGACGATCCTGCTGGTCACCCATGACGCACGGATGGCCAGCGCGGCCGACCGGGTCATCAGCTTCTTCGACGGGCGAATAGCCGACGACGCGGCACTCGGCGCGGGGCACCGCACCACGGGCAGCGGCGTCTCCGGCGTACTCGAACTGAAGGAGTGACCGTGCGGGCCACTCTGCGCTGGGCGCACGCCGATCTCCGGGCACACCGCGGACAGTCGGTGTTCGTCGTCCTGGCCAGCGCCGGCATCATCGCTTCGCTGTTGCTGGCCGTAGCGCTGTTCAGCTATGCCGCCAACCCCTGGCAGCGGATCTTCACCCAGTCCCAGGGCGCCCATGTCTGGCTTCACACCCGGGTCGCCGCGGACATGGGGGCGCTGTCCGCACTGGATGGTGTCGCCGGTGTCTCGGGGCCGTACCGCACCGGTCAAGCCACCCTTCAATCCCGTGGGGTGAGGGCGAGCGTGGCCCTGCGCGCGGCGGGCACCGAGCAGCCGGAGATCGCCCGGCCACTGGTCACCGAGGGGAGCTGGCTCGATACCCAGGCAGAGGGCGTCGTACTGGAGAGCACCCTCGCGCGGGTGCTCTGGGCGGAGCCGGGCGACACCCTGACCGTCGGGGGATCGGACGGCACCGCGCGCACCCTGCGGGTGGCCGGGGTCGCCGAAGCCGCGGAACCCCACTACCGGCCGGGCGGCGAGCCCGGTATCGGATGGGTGCTGCCCGCCACGCTCGACCGCATCACACCGCAGAGCACCAGCCACAGCGTGGGACTGCGGCTGGACGATCCGGACGACACCGACTTCACCGTCCAACAGGCCGTCACTCTGCTCGGCGCCGATCGTGTCGCCCAGGTGACCAAATGGCAGCAGGCGCGCGCCGATGCCGGGGGGGACGAACGGCTGCTCGGTCAGCTGTTCGCCGTGTTCGGGCTGGGAGCTCTGCTGGCCGCCGCGCTCGCCGCGTCGGGGGCGATCAGCGCTCGCATCCGCGGACAGCTGAGGGACATCTCGATCCTCAAGGCGATCGGGTTCACGCCTGGCCAGGTGGTACGCGGCTTCCTCGTCCAGCATCTCGCCTTCGCGTTGCTCGGGGTCACCCTCGGCACTGCGGCGATCGCGTTCATGGGTGCCCGCATACCCGGCCGGATCGGGGAGGCGGCCGGGGTGTGGCAGCACCTGCCCGGCCACACCGCCCTGATGATCGGCGTACCGAGCGGCGCGGTGCTGCTGATCGCGACCGCCACCTCCCTCGCCGCCTGGCGGGCCGGCCGGGTCCCGCCGGTGCCGGTTGCCCGGGCGGCACTTCCCTCGGCCGCACCGATGACCGGGCTGGGCCGCCGGGCGCTCGGAATGCGGGTGCCGCCCGCGCTGGTACTCGGGTGGCGAGCGGCGTTCCCCCGGCGGTCGCGCACCCTGATCACCGTGGCCCGGCTCGCGCTGCCGCTCCTCATGATCACGGTTGCGCTCGTCACCTGGTCCACCTTGGACATGTTCCGCAGCCGTCCCGCGGACATGGGAGTGCCCGCAGCGCTGACCGTACGGGCCGAGCAGCCCGGGAGCCTCACCGGCCAGGAGCTCCAGCGCGCGCTGACCGCGCCCCCGGACGTCGCCGCTGTCCATCCGGGGGTGGAGGTCGCGGCGCTGGTGCCCGGGCAGACCGGCACCATCACGCTGCGTGGGCTCGGTACCGCTCCTGCCCCCTACCCCTTCACCGTTGTCGAGGGGCGCCCCGCCGATGGTCCTGACGAGGCGGTCGCCGGCCAAGGGCTGCTCGATCTGCTGGACGTACGGGTCGGAGACTGGGTTCGGACGACGGTTGAGGGACGGCCGCAGATCCTGCACATCGTCGGGCGCAGCATCGAACCGGAAGCCGGCGGCCGGGTGATCTCGACGACGATCGACACGCTCGAAGAACGCGACCCGGCACTGCGGCCGGACTTCTACCATCTCGTCCTGCGGCCTGGCGCGGATCCCCGTGCGGTGAGCAGCGCTCTCGCCGAGGTGGCCGGAGGCGCCCTGGAGATCCGGGAGACACTCAACCCGGCTGACCGGCTGGAACCGGCGCGAGGCGTGATCGCGGCCCTGGTCGGAGTGCTGGCCCTGATCGGGCTCACCGAGCTGCTGACCGTCATCGGCACCGGCGTCCGCGACCGCGGCCGTGATCTGCTCGCGCTCAAAGCGATTGGACTGACCCCTCGTCAGATCAGCTCGGCGATCGTGGCGGCCGCCGGCTTCACGGCACTGCTTGCCGCCGGGATAGGCACGGGGCTGGGGGTGCTGTCCGGCAGCTGGCTGGTGGACACCCAGGGCCGCTCCAGCGGTATGGGCGCCGGTATTGCCCATGTCCCGCCCGCGCTGTTGCTGGCTTCCGTCGTGGCCGGCGCAGTGCTGGGTGCCGTCGCGGCCGCGGCGGTACCGGCGACCCGGACCGCGCGCCGCCGACTGGCGGATTCGTTGACCGAGACACTCTGACGGTCCTGCGGGCGCACCGTCCGGTCCGCGATTGAAGCGGTTGGGCGCCGTTCGCTTCGCGTTTCAGGAGGCGCAGGCGCGCCGGGCTGCCCTGCACGCCGTCCGGGCCTGGCGCTGTCCCGCGCACGACGGCCGACCATCCTCCGCTCGCCGGGGACGCGGCCCGCCACCACGAGAGCCGGGCTGTGGAGACCCTCGAAGAGGCGCTGCGTGAAGCCGCGGCGGACCACCCCGCCGTCGAACTGCGCAGGGCGACGGCCGAAGGCCCCGCCCGCAAGGTGCTCATGAAGCCTCGGCAGCGGCCGATCTGCTGATCGTCGGCGCCCAGCGGCGGCACGGGCACCTCGGGCTCCAGCTCGGCCGGGGTCGCCCACATGGTGCTCCACCACTCCGCCTGCCCCGTGGCTGTAGTACCGCAGCGGGCGTGATCGCCAGTGAGCGCCCCAGCCGGCTCAGCCGGTCAGACCGGCCGCGTGGTCGGGGACGTAGGTCTGCAGATCACGCGGCGGGCGCACATAGCCCGTGGACGGCGGCCGGGGCGGCAGTTCGAGCGCCGGCGGGGGCACATCGTGGTAGGGGACGGACGCGAGCAGATGGGCGATCATGTTGATGCGTGCCCTGCGCTTGTTGTCGCTCTCCACGACGAACCACGGTGCCTCCGCGACGTCCGTGTGCACCAGCATCTCGTCCTTGGCCCGGGAGTACGCCTCCCAGCGGGTGATGGACTCCAGGTCCATCGACGAGAGCTTCCACCGCCGGGTGGGGTCATCGAGGCGGCGCCTGAACCGCTGCTCCTGTACGGCGTCGCTCACCGAGAACCAGTACTTGCGCAGCAGGACTCCGTCCTCGACGAGCATCCGCTCGAAGATCGGGCACTGGTGGAGGAACCGCTGGTGCTCCTCCTGCGTGCAGAAGCCCATCACGTGCTCGACGCCCGCCCGATTGTACCAACTTCGGTCAAACAGTGCGATTTCGCCCGCGGCAGGCAGGTGCGCGATGTAACGCTGGAAGTACCACTGCGTGCGCTCGCGCTCGGTGGGCGTGGGCAGAGCCACGATTCGTGCGACCCGGGGGTTGAGATGCTCCGCGACCCGCTTGATGGTGCCGCCCTTACCCGCCGCGTCCCGCCCCTCGAACACCACCACGAGTCGCGCGCCTTCCGCGCGCACCCATTCCTGGAGCTTCACAAGCTCCGTCTGCAGCCGCAGGAGCTCCCGCTCGTACAGCGCACGCGGCAGCGCTTCGGGCCGCGCCTTCTTGCCGGCCATTCCGCCTCCCCCGCTCGATGACGTAACGGAGTCACTCATGCCCAAGGTCAAGCACCAGGACAGCACCGTACTGACCGGCGAGGAGCTGCGCACCCTGGACGCCCACTGGCGCGCCGCGAACTATCTGTCCGCCGGGCAGATCTATCTGATGACAAACCCACTGCTGAGGGAGCCCCTGGAACCCGTGCACATCAAGCCGCGGCTGCTCGGCCACTGGGGCACGACCCCGGGGCTCAACCTCGTCCACACCCACCTCAACCGAGTCATCAAGGCCCGCGGGCTCGACGCCTTGTGCATCTGGGGCCCCGGACACGGCGGCCCGTCGGTCCTGGCCAACTCGTGGCTCGAGGGCAGCTACAGCGAGACCTACCCGAACGTCAGCCGGGACGCCGCCGGCATGGAGAGGCTGTTCCGGCAGTTCTCCTTCCCCGGCGGGGTGCCCAGCCATGTCGCCCCGGAGACCCCCGGCTCGATCCACGAGGGCGGTGAACTCGGCTACGCACTGGCGCACGCGTACGGCGCCGCACTCGACAACCCGGATCTGCTCGTCGCCTGCGTGATCGGCGACGGCGAAGCTGAGACGGGCCCGCTCGCCGCCTCCTGGCACTCCAACAAGTTCCTCGACCCCGTCCACGACGGGGCGGTGCTGCCCATCCTCCATCTCAACGGCTACAAGATCGCCAACCCGACGGTCCTGTCCCGCATCCCCGAGTCCGAACTCGACGACCTGCTGCGGGGATACGGACACGATCCGATCCACGTCACCGGCGACGACCCTCTCCCGGTCCACCGCGCCATGGCCGCCGCCCTCGACCGCGCCCTGGAGCACATCTCCATCCTGCAGCGCACCGCGCGCGAGGAGGGCGTCACCGAGCGGCCGCGCTGGCCCGTCATCGTCCTGCGCACGCCCAAGGGCTGGACCGGACCGGCCGAGGTCGACGGGGAGCCGGTCGAGGGCACCTGGCGCTCGCACCAGGTCCCGCTGTCCGGCGTACGGGAAAACCGGGCGCACCTGCGGCAGTTGGAGGCATGGCTGCGCTCCTACCGGCCGGACGAGCTCTTCGACATGCTGGGCCGCCCCACCGCTGACGTCCTCGCCTGCGTCCCCGAGGGCGCCCGGCGCCTCGGCGCCAACCGGCACGCCAACGGCGGCCTTCTCGTACGCGACCTGCCGACCCTCGATCTCGACCGCTTCGCCGTGCCGGTCGACAAGCCGGGCTCGACCCTGCACGAGCCCACCCGGGTCCTCGGCAGTCTCCTGGAACAGCTCATGGAGGCCACGTCCGGGCGCCGCGACTTCCGGCTTGTCGGGCCCGACGAGACCGACTCCAACCGGCTGAGCGCCGTCTTCGGCGCCACCGGCAAGGCCTGGCAGGCGCGGATCACCACCACCGACGAACATCTCTCCCGGCACGGCCGGGTCATGGAGGTCCTCTCCGAACACCTCTGCCAGGGCTGGCTGGAGGGCTACCTCCTCACCGGCAGGCACGGACTGTTCTCCTGCTACGAAGCCTTTGTCCACATCGTCGACTCCATGGTCAACCAGCACATCAAGTGGCTGAAGACGTCCCGGGCACTGACCTGGCGGGCCCCCGTCCCCTCCCTCAACTACCTGCTGACCTCGCATGTCTGGCGGCAGGACCACAACGGCTTCTCGCACCAGGATCCCGGCTTCGTCGACCACGTACTCAACAAGAGTCCCGAGGTCGTACGCGTCTATCTGCCGCCGGACACCAACACCCTGCTGTCCGTGGCCGACCACGTTCTGCGCACCCGCGACTACGTCAACGTCATTGTCGCCGGCAAACAGCCCTGCTTCGACTGGCTGTCGATGGACGAGGCCCGCGTCCACTGCGCGCGCGGCGCCGGCGTGTGGGACTGGGCCGGAACGGCGCACTCCGAGCGCGAACCGGACGTCGTGCTCGCCTGCGCGGGCGACGTCCCCACCCAGGAGGCGCTGGCCGCCGCGCAGTTGCTGCGCCGGCACCTGCCCAACCTCGCCGTGCGGGTCGTCAACGTCGTCGACATGACCCGGCTGATGCCGCGCGATGAACACCCGCACGGGATGCCCGACTTCGAGTACGACGGACTGTTCACCCGCGACAAGCCGGTGATCTTCGCGTACCACGGCTACCCCTGGCTCATCCACCGGCTCGCGTACCGCCGCACCGGCCACGCCAATCTCCATGTCCGCGGCTACAAGGAAATGGGCACCACCACGACCCCGTTCGACATGGTCGTACGCAACGACCTGGACCGCTTCCGGCTGGTCATGGATGTCATCGACCGCGTCCCCGGCCTCGGCGTGCGCGCTGCCGCCGTACGCCAGCACATGGCCGACGCCCGGACCCGCCACCACGACTGGATCCGCGCACACGGCACCGACCTGCCCGAGGTCGCCGACTGGACCTGGACCGGCTGAAAGCCGTCCCGTATTGGCCAAAGGAGAGCCTCACCATGACCGTGCGGGAGGGCAATGCCGCTGCCGGAGCTGTCGGAGTACGGCTTCGCGATCCGCTACCGGGGCACTGGGGCGTACGGCTCCGGCTGAGCGCGGGAGCTGCAGATCACCGTGCGCAACTCCGACCGGTCACCGATCGACATCACACTGCTGGACCGCATGGTCTCCGTCGGGCCCGGGGAATCGTGCACCCTCGCACTGCCCCAGGAGCAGCCCACGGGTCAGAACGTCACAACAACCGCCGGGCATCAGGCGTGAGCCCGGCCCTACGTCCCCACTGACCAGCTGTACGGCGGGCCGAGGGGCGCTTCGGTCCCGGCGCCCACCCTCTCCATGTCGCGGTCCGCGACCCGCATCAAATGAGCCGCGAGGTCTTTGAACGCGCGGCTCGCCGCGAGCTCGTCACCGATCTCGGGGACGTCCGCGTCCTCTGCGCTGCACCGTGCGGTCCCCTGCCCCGTGAGCGTCGAGGACCCGGTGTCCAGCACCGCCCGCGCCTTCGTCGTTCCGTCTTCCTCGGACAGGTACAGCCCGACCTTCCATTCCAGGGTCCGTTTCATGGCCTACCTCCTCGCGTACATGCGTGCGCAGCCGGGGCATCGCCGCGTGGTCCTGTCTCCAGGGTCCTCCCACCCGGGTCCGGCCGCGAGGCCCGGGACCTGTTCGCCGTCGTTCTGGTCACCGGTGTGTGCTGACGTCTTCGCCCTTGCGTGTTGTGGTGGGTTCTCCGCGGCGGACGGAGCCGGGGGCGCGGGCGGCCGGGTGGTCGGCGCGGGCGGAGGAGCTCAGTTGCCAGGGGACGCTGGTCACCATGACGCCGGGGGTGAAGAGCAGGCGGCTCTTGAGCCAGAGCGCGGACTGGTTGTGCAGCACGTTCTCCCACCAGTGGCCGACGACGTACTCGGGGATGAAGACGGCGACCACGTCCCGCGGGCTGTCGAGCCTGATGGAGCGGACGTACTCCAGGACGGAGCCGGTGATCTCGCGGTAGGGGGAGTCGAGAACCTTGAGCGGCACCTCGATGCCGTACTCCTGCCACTGGCGCTGGAGCGCGACGGATGCGTCGCGGTCGACCGCGACGGTGAGGGCTTCCAGGTGGTCCGGTCGGAAGGCGCGGGCGTAGGCCAGTGCCCGTAGCGTCGGTTTATGGATGGTGGAGACCAGGACGATGGCCAGCACGCGGGAGGGCGGCACCATCTCGCTGCGGGGGTCGGTGACCGCCAGCTCGGCCGAAATGGCGTCGTAGTGACGGCGGATGCCCTGCATCATCACCCAGAGCACGATCGCGGCGAGCACCGCAAGCCAGGCGCCTTGGGTGAACTTGGTGACCAGCACGATGACCAGGACAAGTCCCGTGATCACCGCGCCCACACCATTCACGACGCGCGCCATCCGGTGGCGGCGGCGCAGGCCCGGATCGGTCTCGGTGCGCAGCTCGCGGTTCCAGTGCCGGACCATGCCCGTCTGGGAGAGCGTGAAGGAGGTGAATACGCCCAGGATGTACAGGTGGATGAGGCTGGTGACGTTGGCCTTGTACGCCCACAGCAGCAGGCCGGCCACGATTGCCAGGGCCAGGATGCCGTTGGAGAAGGCGAGCCGGTCGCCGCGGTTGTGGAGCTGGCGTGGCAGGTAGCGGTGTTGGGCGAGGATCGAGGCGAGCAGTGGGAAGCCGTTGAAGGCGGTGTTCGCGGCGAGGATCAGCACAAGGGCGGTGGCGGCCTGGATGAAGTAGAAGCCGACGCTGTTCTCGCCGCCGAAGACGGAGGCCGCGAGCTGGGCGATGACGGTGCGCTGGGTGTAGTTGTCACAGTCGGTCAGGCCGGTCAGCCGGCAGGGGTCCTCGGCGATGTGGACCTTGGCGACGATCGCCAGGGTGGTGACGCCGACGAACATCGTGATGGCGATGATGCCCATCGCGGCCAGGGTGGCCGCGGCGTTCTGGGACTTGGGCTTGCGGAAGGCAGGCACGCCGTTGGAGATCGCCTCCACGCCGGTCAGCGCCGTACAGCCGCTGGAGAACGCGCGCAGGACCAGCATCACCAGGGCCAGTCCCGCCAGGTTCGCATTCCCGGGCTCAGGCTCGATGCCGTACGAGGCGCTCTCGGCCACCGGCGCGTCACCGACCAGATAGCGGAACAGGCCCGTGCCGACCATGATCAGTACGCCACCGATGAACAGATACGTCGGGGCCGCGAACGCCCGGCCGGACTCGCGTACGCCGCGCAGGTTAATGGCGGTCAGGACGGCGACGAAGATGAGCGCCAGCGGCACCCGTTGTTCGACCAGCGCGGGCACCGCCGAGATGATGTTGTCCACGCCGGAGGCGACCGAGACGGCCACGGTCATCACGTAGTCGACCAGCAGCGAGGCGGCGACCACCAGACCGGCGGACGGCCCCAGATTCGTCGATGCGACCTCGTACGAACCGCCGCCGCTCGGATACGCATGCACCACCTGGCGATACGAGAGCACCACCACGGTCATCAGCGCCACGACCGCGGCCGCGATCCAGGGCGTGAAGTGCAGATAAGCCAGGCCGCCCAACGTGAGCACCAGCAGGATCTCCTGCGTGGCATAGGCAACCGAGGACAGCGGGTCGGAAGCAAAGATCGGCAGAGCAAGGCGCTTGGGCAGCAGCGTCCCGCCCAGTTCCTCGCTGCGCATGGCCCGGCCGATGACCAGCCGTTTGAGTATCCCCGTCACGTTCAGCACGGCGCGAGGGTATGTCGCGCCACCCCCTCAGCAGCACGACTGCGACGGGGAGAGAGGCATCAAGAACTCGTTAGGATTCCCTGCCGCTGCGTGCATATGGCGCAACTGCGCCCCAGCAGCGGATCGGAACGACGGCCTTGATCACGTCAGGCGCTGGTCGTCGACGGCACGGCCTCCCCGGCCCGTGACGGCGACTTCGGCCCGTGCGGTCATCGCACTGAGGGCGGCCGTGGGTGGATCCTGGAGTCAGGACCGCGTCGTGGTGGCGGACGCGGGCGAGGAGGTGTGCGATGACTCGGACGCTGGAGTGGAGCGTCCGCCTCCACCTGTTGGAGGAGGACGGCACGACGAAAGCCCGCGCGGTACTGGACACCGGTACCGTTACGCTCACCGGTCATGGGGTCGCCCGCTGCAACCCTCAGGACGTGGACATCCCCACGATCGGCGACGAACTCTCGGCGAGCCGTGCGATGAAGGACCTCGCGCAGCAGCTGATGAGGGCGGCCGACACTGACCTGGAGGCTGTGGGCGCCGGATCGATGAGCGGGCGCGCCGGGCCGCCGTACAGCTGGTCGGACACGGCGACCTAGCTAGGGTCTGTCGTCGCAGAACTCGAGGCCATCAGCCGATGGACGGAGGTTGATGTCAACGAACTCGCCTCCGGCCCACCGCCCAGAGCTGAACCAGCGGAAACAGCCGCCACGGTCCCGCTCTCGCCTCACCTGTGAAATCCGTTGGCGCACGGCCGGACGGGCCTGACAGGATCCCCCGCATGACCTACGGAATCGAGTCCCACCCCACCCGGTGAGCGCCCCGGAAGAGCGCGGCGCGCTCACCCGTCAGCCTTCCCTCTACGAATACGCCCTGCGCCTGCATCGTGCGGAGCCCGACGGCCGCCTGCCCAGGGGCGGCTACCCCGTGCCCGACCCGCCGCAGCGTTGCGGCAGCCTCGGCCCGGCCGAGGCCCAAGCGGCCGTAAGGGAGGTCCTCGCCCCCCTGCTGACCGCCCCGGACACAGTCCGGGCTGCCGACGAGGTCCAACTTCGCCTCCACGAACTGGGCGCACCATCTGCCGCGACGGGGAACACGTCGTGTGGCGCGACTGGCGCCGCCCGACCCCGCCGCCTTCCCGGCTGCCCCCGCCCGAGCTCCCCGAGTACCGCTTCAACGCGGCCGACTACGATGCCGAGATCGCGCGTGCCGAGAGCGACCACTCATGGGCATGGCCGGCCCGGAGCACCGCGCGGCTGATCGCCGCGGGCATGCGGGACCGGCCGGACCTCCTCACCCGATGGGACGCCCGGCCTGGCTGGATCGGCACCGACTTCACCGACCCGGACGCGACCGTGCTGTCCTTCACGTACCGGCCGGGACTCGCCGCCGGGCAGAGGGACAAGGACGGCCCCTGGCTGCAGTTCACCTGGAGCCTTCCGGAGGACGGCACCCCTCCCGAGGACCGGGCGGCAGCCGCGCTGCGCCTCGCCACGGCGGACCCGAAGACCTACGCGGAGGTTGGGGGGCGGCAGCCGCGAGTACGCCGAGGCGCTCGGCTTCCCGTGGGCCCGAACGAGGGAGCCGCTAGGGCGGCCTCCTCATCGAAGCCCACCTGGCCCGCGGCCCCCCGGTTACCCGACAGGACCCAGTGCCGCGCGCGCAGCCCCGCCGCCGGACGGCGGAGGCGGGCAGCGGCGGGCGGGCGGCACGATGTCGGGGACGTCGTGGACCGGCGGGCGAGGCGTCGCGGGCGCCCCGGGGGGAGCCGGCCCGTCGTTCGCGGTGCGGAGTCGGGGTCGGGGCGCCTAGGCTCGGCTGTGTGCTGAGCATCGTTGACGGACTGGCGGGCCCTGGGCCGCTGCGGATCTGCGCCCACGTGCCACCGCGCGGCGGGCCGGGCAGCCTGACCGGTCTGCGCGTGCTGCTGGTCGCGGATGTGCTTGCGCGCGTCGTCGAGCTGCGCGGCAGACAGGTCCTGCTGGGGCGGACGGGCCCGAGGGTCCCGTCGGCCGCCGCTGCCGGCATCCGGCCGGCCGACGCCCGGGGGACCCCGGACCACATCGCCGACATGCTCGGCGGCCCACCCGGCGTACACCTCACCGACCGCGCGTACGAGGGCGGAAGTGGCGCCTCCCTCCACGTGGCGGAGGCACATACCTCCGTGTCCCTGGCGGGACTTGAGGCGGGACTTGAGGAGCAGGATCCGCTCGCCGTACGCCTGCTCCTGCTCTCCCGGGCCCATCATGAGCCGGTCGCGCTGCGTGCCGAAGACCTCGACGAGGCCCGCCTTACGCTGGCTCGATGGCGGCGTGCCGTAGCCGATTGGGCAGAGCAGCCGTCGAAGCCGATGCCCGCCGACCGCCTGCGCCCGGTCCATACAGCGCTGGAGGACAGGCTCGGCACCCCCGCCGTACTCGACCTGCTGCGGGATCTGGAGACGGCGACGGACGTGCCGGCCGGAGCGAAGTTCGAGACTTTCGCCCATCTGGACCGCGTCCTCGGCCTGGAACTCGCCCGCGAGACCGGCCACCCGCACCCCGCCGGAGCGCCGGCATGAGCCCGCTGCGGCGGCTGGTCGTCCTGCGGCACGCCAAGGCCGCACGGCCCGAGGGCGTTCCCGACCACGAGCGGCCCCTCGCCCCGCGCGGCCTGCGCGACGCCCCCGCCGCGGGCCGCTGGCTGGCAGAAGCCGACTGCCTGCCCGACCTTGTCCTGTGCTCCACCGCCCGCCGCACCCGCCAGACCTGGGAACTGGCCGCCGTGGAGCTGGGCACCACCCCGCCGGTGCGATACGAGCCGCGCCTCTACGCGGCGGACGACCAGAGTCTTCTCGATGTCGTACGCGAAGTGCCCGCCGATGTCGGGACGTTGCTACTGGTCGGACACAACCCCGGCCTCCAGGACCTGATCCTCCTGCTCGCCGGCGAGGCACTCGGCGGCACACTGGAGCGCGCACAGACCAAGTTCCCGACGTCCGCCATCGCCGTGCTGACCTGGCGTGGCACATGGTCCGCTCTCGCACCGGGCGCCGCGCTGCTCACCGACCTGGCCGTCCCCCGTGGACAGCAGTGAGCCCTGCCCGGCACTGGACCACGTCCCGGTACGCCGACGTACCGCCGATCGGACGTCCACTGCCTTGACGACCCGACCCGACGATGCCATTGGGCGCGCTCGGGCGGGTGACGATTGTCTGGCGATCACCTGTGCGCGCGCCGGTGCGCGTGTCGACCGCATGGCCGGGACTCGAGACGGTCCATGGTGGTTTGGGAGACACAACCTCTCGCCGGGACCGCCCAGGACCAAGGATCAGTGGATGAACAGCGCAGACTTGCTGGCAGATGCGTTCGAGCGCGTCCGGGAGGCAGTACACGCCGCGGTAGAGGGGCTTTCACCGGATGACCTCAACGCCCGGCTGGACGCCGACGCGAATTCGATCGCCTGGCTCGTGTGGCATCTGTCGCGCATCCAGGACGATCACGTGGCTGATGCGAGTGAAGTGGAGCAGGTGTGGTTCTCCCAGGACTGGGCGGCCCGCTTCGAGCTGCCCTTTCCCAAGGGAGCGACCGGGTTTGGCCACTCCAGCAGGCAGGTCGCCGCGGTGCAGGTCCAGTCGGCCGAGCTGCTGCTCGGCTACTACGATGCCGTCCACGAGCAGACCATGCGGTTCGTGCGCGGGCTCGACGACGTGGCGCTGGACCGCGTCGTGGACGAGTCCTGGTCCCCGCCGGTCACCCTGGGCGTCCGTCTGATCAGCGTCCTCGCCGACGACCTGCAGCACGCCGGCCAGGCAGCATTCATCCGAGGCTCTCTGGAGCGCCGGTAAGAAGCGGCTGTTCGCTCCAGATGGTCTTGCCGTCGCGTGTGTACCGGGTGCCCCACCGCTCGGTGAGCTGGGCCACCAGAAGAGTCCGCGGCCGCCCTCGTCGGTGGTGCGGGCCCGGCGGAGGTGTGGTGAGGTGCTGCCGGTGTCGGACACCTCGCAGATGAGGTGGCCGTCACGGATGAGCCGTAGGGTGATCGGCCCGCTGCCGTACCGGTAGGCGTTGGTGACCAGTTCGCTGACGATCAGCTCGGTGGTGAAGGCCATCTCCTCCAGCCCCCACTCGGTCAGCTGGGGTGCCGTCAGCATCCGGGCCTGGGCAGCGGCGGTTGCCTCCACGGGCAGCTTCCACGTGGCCACCTTCTCCGCCGCCAGGACGCGGGTACGGGCGATGAGCAGAGCCACGTCATCGGCAACGGCACATGACGGCCGCCGCATGGATTCCGTGCCCCATGACGTCCCCGATGACCAGCCCGGTCCTGCCGTCGGGCAGGGCGATGACGTCGAACCAGTCGCCGCCGACCTCGTGGTCGCTGGCGGGGAGGTAGCGCCTGGTGAGTTCCAGGCCGGTCACTTCCGGTAGCGCGCTGTTCGTCAGGCTGCGCTGCAGAGTGAGGGCCGCCTTTCGCTGCCTGGTGTACATGCGCGCGTTGTCGATGTTCAGAGCGGCCCGGGCGACCAGCTCGTCGATGAGCAGGCAGTCCTGCTCGTCGAGCGGCTCGCGGCTGCGGGTACGCGTCACCACCACGGCGCCGAGCACTTTGCCGCGGGCGACCAGCGGGACCAGCCGGGCGGAGCGCACACGGGCAGCGAGGTACGTACGCAGTCGCTCGGCGTGGGGATCGTTGATCAGCGCCGGGATGTCGGCCAGGTAGAGGTTCATGGGATGCCCATCGGCGATGACCTGCTCGTACACCGAGCCGAGCGGGACCTGGAAGGTCATGCCTACCGTCAGTTTCTCGGCGGGAGCGGACGGATCGGTGAAGGCGGCCGCTATACGACGAACCATGCCGTGGGTTGACGCGGCCACCCCATCGGGGTCGAGTACCTCTTCCAGCAGTTGTACGTCGGCTGAGTCGGCCAGCTGTGGCACGAGCACCTGCACCACTTCTTCGGCGGTCTGCCGCAGGTCCAAGGTGGTCCCTGTCCGTGCGCCGGCCTCGGCCAGCCGGACGAAGCGTTGCCGTGCCTGCTCGGCCTCGAGCTGCGCCCGCTGCCCCTCGGTGATGTCGATGAGGGAAGCGATCAGTCCCAGCGGCCGGCGGGCGCTGCCGAGCAGCGGAGCATAGGAGCAGGACCAGGTCCGGTCGTGATCGGGATCGGCCGGGGTGCGACCGGTGCGGCGCACGTCGACGACCGCCTTACCGCTGTCCAGCACCTGCCGCATCACCGTCTCCAGCGCCGCGGCGTTGACCCCTGGCGCGACCTCGGCCGGCCGCTTGCCGAGGTGCTCGGCCGCGGAGACGCCGTTCATCCGCGCCAGCGCGTCGTTGACCCGCAAGAAGCGCAGATCGGGGCCGAGCGTGGCCAGACCGATGGGGGACTGGGTGAACAGACCTTCCAGGGCCGCCAGCGAATCCCGCATTCTCAGCACCGCGGAGGTCTCCACGGCGATGGCCAGGAGGCCCGTCCCTCCCTGCGGGTCCGCAGAGGGGCAAATGCACATCTCCATCGTCACGAGGTGCCCGTCGCGGTGCCGCACCGGGAGGGTCCCGACAACCGTCTCACCCGCCAGGACCTTCTGCGTCAGCTGATCGGCCAGCTCCCAGTTGGGCTCGGGGAGACCAGTATCGGGATCCCGTACCGGCCGAGCAGCTGTTCCGGCACGTGGCCGAGCAGGTCCTGGGCGGCGAGGGACCACTCCACGACGCGCCCCTCCGCGTTGACTCTCCACAGCGCGATCGGAAGCAGGTCGCGGAGCACACCCGCGTACCCGATCGCCGACTGGGGGTGATCCGGCACATCACTCGTCGACTGGTGTGTGTCCACGCAATGACCTCACCCCGGGGCGTGGGGGCCTCTGCTTGCCGACCACTCCCTGGCGATCTTCCGGGCGAGCGCGGCCCAGACGGTGGCGGTCTTCTCCTAACGGCCCCGGGGGCGTAACCCTGGAACACCACATCGAGGTTGCGGTGTCGCAGCCGGCTCGCGCGGGCTTACGGCCACCGCTTGCCACCCGTGACGCCTTCGTGCGCACAGCCCGCAGCATCACGTCCGAACAGGCACGCCTCACGTCACCGGTCACGGCGGTCGCCGACGTCTTGACCCTGAGTCTGCGCGAGGCACCGCTTCGCGCAGGTCATTTCGGCGAGGAAGCCTCGGCGCGCTGGTAACGGAGGAGGACGACCCCGTTGCCGAAGGTCCGGGTCTCGGCGAGCCGGAGACGGATCTTGACGTCCGACGCGTGGAAGAGAGGTCTGCCCCGTCCAATGAGGACCGGATGGATGTAGAGGCGGTACTCGTCGATCAAGTCGTGCTGCATGAAGGCCGCGGCGAGGTCGGCACCACCGAGCGCCAGATCTCCGCCCGGCTGCGCCTTGAGCGCCATGATCTCCCCGACGACGACGTCCCGCAGGATGGTGGTGTTCCAATCGGCCCGCTCCAGGGTCCTGGAGAACACGATCTTGGGCATGTCCCGCCAGATACCGGCAAACTCCACCATGGGCCCCGTAGTTGATGGTTCGGTGTCGGCGGTCGGCCAGAACCCGGCCATGAGCTCATGGGTGACACGTCCGCTCAGGAAGGCGCCCATCGCCCTGAGCTGCTCGTTGAAATGGCTGTGCAGCTCGTCATCGACCATGTGCCAGTCGATCTGGCGGTCCGGTCCCTCGATGAAGCCA
This sequence comes from Streptomyces sp. NPDC000880, assembly GCF_053599675.1. Classification (NCBI taxonomy): domain Bacteria; kingdom Bacillati; phylum Actinomycetota; class Actinomycetes; order Kitasatosporales; family Streptomycetaceae; genus Streptomyces; species Streptomyces sp. NPDC000880. Next base: position 50,760 of record NZ_JBSFMS010000024.1, read on the forward strand.
TCAAGGGACACCGACATACTCAAGATGATCTTTCTCATCGCGGTCCTCACCGAGTTTTCTGACATGACGAGCTCATCGCTCTCCATGCCTACGAAGTCTCCTCCGGAGCGGCTGTGGTGAGGGCCTCACGCGGGGCCGTTCACCCCGACAGCCGACCGTACCGCGCCGGGCACCGGGCTCGCGTGGGGCGGCAGAGCAGCGGCTTCGCCAACTCCGAGCAGGGGCGGTTTCCGTGGGAGCGGAGGATGTCCTTGCCGACCTCGTTGGCGAGGTAGCGCAGGAAACCGGCGGCGACCGAGTCGGCGGGCGGATCGCCGTAGGCGTAGGCGAACTGGGTCTGCCAGTACGGGTACGCGCCCTGGGCGGCGCTCTCCAGCGTCACCGGATAACCGTCGATGCGTACCCGCTGGACGTCGTCGTGGAGCGCGGCGTTGCCGACCTCGCTGTGGCCGGGCTTCGTCGGGTCCAGGTCCGCGCAGTCGCCCGCGGTTGGTGACCTTCGGGGCGAAGATCTCCGTTCCACTCTTCCTCGGTCAGGGGAAGATCGCCATCATCCCCGGACGCGGCCGCGGTGAAGCGGGCGTTGCCCGCAAGGCTCCTGGCGCACCAGCATTTTCCGTTCGCGCCGCGTCCGGCGGACAGTCTCGAAGCCGGTCAGTGTGAAGGCAGGTGCCGGGCGAAGAACGAGCGCACGTAGTTGCGCACCGTGGGAACCGACTTGGCCGGGTCGATCGCGCCGACCAGCTTCATCCGGTTGTCCGCGGTCATCAGCCCGGTGGCTTGCAACTGGGGCGCTATGGCTGCGTAGTCGGTGAACACCCAGTGCGTAGCGTTGTTGAGCTGCCGCCGGCGGGCGTGTCCCTGCGGGTGGGCGAGCACGGCCGACCACGAACGCTCCAACCGCTTCTTGTCGGGGAAGCCATCGGTTCCCAGCAGGAGCAACGGCCGGTCCACCCCGTACCGGGCAATCGGGAACAGCTCCCCTTCCTGGCCGGGCGTCTCCGGCGGGTAGTCCAGAAAGCCCTCCAAGTTGACCGCCGCGTCGATGCGGTGATCCTCGTACATCGTCTCGGCCGCGGTGGTGCCGCCGGCCGAGTGGCCGTAGATGCCCACCCGCCGCAGATCCAGCGCACGGCCGAGGTCCTGGGGCAACGCGCGTCCCTCCGCGTCCGGGTTACGCCCGGCTGCCAGGAATTCCAGCTGGTTCAGTACAAACCGGGCATCCGCGATCCGGGTGTCGATCATGGTGCGGAAGAGCTTCAGATCCGCCCCGGGATCTCCCCTGAAAACTGTCTCGCGGAGGACGTTGTCCCTGTACGCCGTCTTGCCGGGAAACTCGACCTCGGTCGCATCCCCGGGGTGATCGATGGTCACCACCACGTAGCCGTGGCTCGCCAGTTCCTCGGCGATCCCGGTGCCCATGGTGCGCGGGTCGCCGCCTCCCGGGCTGTACAACAGCACCGGTCGCCGTACGGCCTGTGCGGGCGCGCCCCTGTGCGAATGCGTCGTGGTGGCCGCCCAGTTCACACCTGCCGTCGGCAACTCCGGGTGCGCCATGGGGCCGAGCACCGTGAACGACTCCGCGGATTTCTTGGCCATCTGTCGTGCGACCGCGCAGCCGCGGACGGTGCGGGCGGGATAGAACACCGTGATCATTACTTCGCGGACCGGGATGGCGCTGTCCCACGGGTCGCGCCTGGAGCGATCGACCAGATACAGCGTGGTGACCCCGGTCCGGTACGGGCCGGTCGGCGCCGGCAACCGCACGGTGACGTTGCCCGCGGCGCGCGCCTGGGTGATGCCCCCGCCACCCGCGAGCAGCAGCGCGGCGGCCAGTACAGCTGACTTGGTGACGGTCCGCCGGTCCACTTCGGCGCCACCCTCACCCCTGGGAACGACATCAATGCCTCGCTCGAGCGCACACGCTCGGCCTGCACGCTCACCGTTGCCGAACATTCTGCGGAACATGGCTCCCCTTTGTGACTCTGTGACTTCAGTCCTTGCGCCTTCAGGCGGCCCCCGTGTGAATGAAGAGGGCATGACCTGAATGCTGGCGCCCAGCGGGGAGTGCAGGCGATCATTTAGGCTCTGCCCGAAAGGATGGCGCAGCGCCGCTGGGGAGATTAGTGATCCGGATCCATTTCACGGCCGCCGACTTAGCCCGGGTCCGGTTCGCGTCCCGGCCGGCCCCGCTGCAAGAACTGAACGTGGCCCTCATGAGGATGTGCCGCCCCGACGGCGAGTTGCTTTTCGGTCGCTGGAGACGACGGTTGCTCCAGTCCCTGCCGGTCACCGTCGGGCCGCTGAGGGATCTGGTCCCTGCGGGGGAGGCCCCCAACTTCATCGACGTGATCAGCGACAATCTGAAGGAGGGATTGGACACCGTCCGAGCTTCGCGCCCGGACCTGGTCCGCTCCGAAATCGAGCAAGTGTATGCCAAACGCCCGTCCCCGGCTCCGCTGTGGATCCGCGACCTGCACCGGGGTGACGCCGATGCCTGGCAACTCCTCCGCCACGCACAGCATGCGGCCTTCGATACGGTACTGCGCCCCGTGTGGCCCTTGGTACAGGACTTGCACCAGACGGAGTTCACCCGTCATGCCCTGGCCGTGGCTGAGTACGGAATCGGCGCCGCACTCGACGCACTCGTCCCTGGCGCCCGACTGCACGAGGGCGTCTGGGAGTTCGAGGGGCCCAGTGAGTGGGACATCAAACTGCGCGGTCGCGGCGTGGTGCTACTGCCCACCTTTCACTGGAGCGGCCATCCCCTCATCACACACCTGCCCGATCGCCCCCTGACACTGACCTACCCGGCCGGTCCGGGATTGCTGCTCCCGCCGGCCGGGGCGGGCGGCACAGACGACGCGCTGGCCGGGGTGCTCGGGCGAACCCGCGTCGACATACTGCTCCTGCTCGCGGAGGAGCACACCACCAGCGAGCTCGCCCGGCGGCTGGGCGTCAGCAATGCCACCGCTTCCGCCCACACCGCGGCGCTGCGTGGCGCGGGCCTGATCACCACGGTCCGCGCCGGACGGGCGGTCCTGCACCAGCGCACTGCTCTGGGTGGCTTGCTGGTCCGGCGACGTAGTGGAACGCGGAGCGCGAACAGCTGAGGTCCAGAGGCCAATGCCGCGCTGGGGCTACGGCATTGGCGTGCCCGACGCGCCTGGGACGGGCGCCGTCGCCGTCGACGGTGCCGATGGGCACCGTCGGTGTGTCAGTAGCGCTGGACCATCGACGCTCCGCCGTATTTGGAGCCGGACAGACCAAGCGTCGCGTCGTATGCCCTCTTGTGATCGCCGTTCTTGTCGTGCGCCTCGATGGCGTCCGAAACCGCGTCACGCAGCGCCTTGTCATCCTTGTTCATGCCGACGCCATAGGGTTCCTCGGTGAACGGGCTGCCGACGACCTTCAGCTTCTCCGGGCGCTGGGCGGCGTAGCCCATGAGGATGGCATCGTCCGTGGTGACGGCATCGACCTCGTCGTTCAGCAGTTGCTGAACGCACTCGTTGTACTTGGACGTCTCGACGGTCGTGGTGTTGTAATCGGGCTTCTTGATCTCCTGGATCGCGGTCGAGCCCTTGACCGAGCAGACTGTCTTGCCCTGGAGAGAGTACGGCCCGCTGACCGTCCTGTCGTCCTTGCGGACCAGGAGGTCGGCGCCCGCGGTGTAGCACGGGCCGGCGAATCCAACTTGCTTCTTGCGCTCGTCGTTGATCGTGTACGTGCCGACGTACAGGTCGACCTCGCCCTTGGAGATGGTGGCCTCGCGGTTGCGGGTGTCGACCGTTTTGAACTCGATCACGTCCGGCGAGAACCCGAGGTCGGCGGCGATCATCTTGGCGATCTCGATGTCGAAGCCGGACCGCTTGCCGTCCGCGTCCTCGAAGCCGAGGAACGGCTGGTCGTTCTTGGAGCCGATGACGAGCTTGCCCGCCTGCTGGGCCTTCCGCAGGGTGGGGGAGTCGATCCTGACGTCCGTGGCGACCTCGTAGGTGGGCAGCGTCGGCTGGTCCCCGCCGTCCGGGCTGCCGGTGGGCCTGTCACCGGCGGTGCCGGACTCGCCATCACAGGCGGTTGCCGTGAGGGCGACCGCAAGCACAGCGATCGCCGCGAGTACGGCCGACTTGCAGGGCTTCATCCTGAAACATCCTTCATATCAACAGATTCGGCAGACTCGACGGTTGGGGACAAGGGCGTCGCCGCGGGACGTCGCGCGTCAGGATCCAGGACAGGAAGTCCCTGGCCCGGTCGCTGCGCGGGTTGTTGCAGAACTCATCCGGCGAGCCTCTTCGGCGATCTTGCCGTCGGCCACGAGCACGATCCGGTTCACGGTGGACCGTGCGAAGCCCATCTCGTGCGTGACGACGATCATCGTTGTCGCGTCGCGCGCGAGTCGCGTAGGCAGGACAGTAAGGACTCTGTTGTCTCGCCGTCATTACATCTGAGGGGAACTTGAGCATCACGGTCCGGCTACGGCCGGACACGAAGGAGACTGACCCTGCGCATCCTTCCCAGGTCCTGGGCGGTGTATAGTTCGCACACCTGTTGCGCCGGTGACACGGCACCTCGTGCGGTGTCGGCGCTGTACTGCAGCAGGCGACCGGCTCGCTCACGGTCGCCCACTACGGCGGCACTGTACGCCTGGAGGGCGAGCTCGCACGCGAACGCGAGGCGGCGCAAGTGCCGATGACCATCAACTGCCCTGACATCGCAGTCCGTTTGTCGAGTGTGCCGCAGGAGGCGCGGCCCGCTGTGGACAATGAACTCGCGCAACTGGACAGCCAGGTCGCAGTTGCCTATGGGCAACTCTCCGCGGGTGGCGCGAAACCGACCAGAATTGGGTGCGTACGCGGGTGTTGGATCCGCTGTCGACCCCGCGCCGCAGCACTCTGGACCGTATCGTCGCCGAAATCGACCGGGTCTCGACCAGCCCGGAGGGACTGGACACGCTTTTCGCCCGGCTCCGTGTTCGCCGTCGACAGCTTCCCTGAGCAGTGGCACAAGCCTGTCACGGACCATGGCGACTTCATCAACGTGATGTCCTCGTCGCTGATGAGGAACGCAGTGAGCTGCATCAATAACGGCCGTAGGTGCGGCTGACGCCCGGACCCGGCACGGCGAATGCCACGTCGCTGCCGGGTCCGCCGCAGTGCGAGCGGGCGGCACAGCCGGCCGCCCTTCCAGGCCAGTAGTCGGTGTCCTTGCCGTGACCGGGACAGCATCGTCGTCTGCCTGGTGCACGGCGTGGCGTCCGGGCGCCGGGCGGGTCTGGAGATGACCCATCGGCGAATCCGATGTCCCGCCCGACGTCACATGGGCATGATGGACACGCGGCCTTCCGTCGCGCGTCGCCAGGAGAGGAGCGGACCGATGACATCCGCGCAGGACGAGATCCCGGAACCGGCGGAGCCGGCCGCCCACCGGGAGACCACCGCCATGGACGGCCGGATCCCGGCGGCCCTGCTGGACTCACTCGCGCAGGAGCTCTCTTCGTACGACACCGACACCGACCCGGACACTGAGGACGAGACCCAAACCAGCGCCTGAACCGTCCCGGCGGCACTATCCCCAACTGTCCCCGTCGAGGCGGCCTTCGAGAGCCATCGCCGCGTCCTCGCCCCGCCGGTAGCCGATCTCCCGCGCGGTCTCCGAGGCCCGGCTGATCTCCTCCCAGGCCGCCTGTTCGTCGCCCAAGTCCTGATAGACGCGGGCGAGGACGATCCGGGCCTCGACCTCTGCGACCCGGTAGCCGCCGCTGCCTGCCATCGCCAGCGCCTGGTCCGCATCCCCGCGCGCGCTCGCGGACCGGCCGGTGGCCGCGGCGAGCCTGCAGCGGGCGAGGAGCGAGCCGATCAAGACGTCCCGGCGGGTGATGCCGCGCGCGATGGTGTGAGCCGCCTCGAAGTGGACGCGGGCCTGCTCCAGGGCCGCACTGTCCGGGGTTTCGCCGGACCGTTCCGCCTGGTCCAGGGAGAGGTCTCCCAGGCCGATCAGACAGGCGGCCTCGTCGGCGGTCCACCCGGCCCGGCGGCAGACGGTCAGATTCGCCTCCAGGGCCCGGCGGGCCGCCCCCGGCCGCCCCGTGGCGTGCAGATGCTCGGCGTAGTGGATGCCGCTCCAGCTGTACAGGAGGGGGATCGGGGTGAACTCGCGGGCAAGGCGGAGGGCCGCGGTGAAGGACCGCTCCGCGTCGTCGTGCTCGCCGCGGTAGTGGTGCAGGGTGCCACGCAAGGTCTCGGCGACCAGTTCGTCCTCGCGGTCGCCGGCCCGCCGCGCCAGCTCGAACGCGCTGGCGATCGCCTCTTCGGCCTTTGTCAACTGGCCGAGCGCCAGGTGCAGTTCGGCCCGGTTCTGGCAACTGACGGCGGCCTGGTGGTAGCGGCCCAGCCCGCGGAACGCAGCCTCGGCCCGGCGCAGCGCGGCCACCGCGTCCCACAGCCGTCCCAGCATCTGGAAGCTGGTAGCGACTTCGTGCAGCACCCAGCCCCGCATCTCCGGGTCGCCGCCGACCGTGTAGGGCTCGCGCCGGAAGTCGCCGCGCGGGAAGAAGTCGGCGAAGCAGGCCAGGACCGTGTCGTAGGCGCTGAGTTCACGTGTGACCAGGCCGCGGTCGCCCGCGTACAGCCGGTCGGTGATGAGCACATACGCCTCCGCGTACGCGCCGGAACGACAAGCGTGGTGGACGGCCTCGATCAGCGGGTCGAGCGCGTCGAGGGTGGCGACAGGCTCGGTGCGGGCGTCGGCGAGGCGCAGATAGTAGTGCTTGGCCCACTCGTGCAGCCGGGTGTGGTCCACGTCGTTGACGGCGGACTTGTAGTAGTAGTCGCGGATCAGCGGATGGGTGCCGAGCCTGCCGCTCTGGTCGCGCCGGACCACCCGGGCGTCGATGAGGTGGACCAGCGCGGCGGCGTGCGCTGCGGGCAGCGCGGGCCCTTCGCTCGGGGCGCCTTGGGGCAGCACGGCCTCCAGCGCCTCCTCTCCCACCGGCGTACGGAAGACGCTGAAGCCGACGAGCAGGGCGCGTTCGGTCTCCGACAGACATGCGTCGTACTGGCCGAGGATGCGCCGAACCAGCTCGGCGCGCGGCATGTCGGGGCCGGGCGGTGGCAGGTTGGCGACCCGCCGCACGTCACCGCCGTACCGCTTGACCAGATAGGCGGCGATCAGGCTGAGGGTGAGCGCGTGGCCGCCCCACTGCAGGCCCACCCGCTCCAGCGCCGCATCGGAGCCGCGTACGCCCAGCATTGCCAGGAGTTCCCGGCTCGCCAGGGCGGTCAGCGCCGGAACGTCGATCTGCCGGTACGTCACGAAGGAGATGAGGTCCACGACTGGTGCACGCGAGGTGATCAGACAGAAGGACCGGTGGCCGGGAGTGGCGAAGAAGGTGAGGAAGTCCCGCAGATCCGGGCTGAGTACGGATCCGTAGTGGTCACCGCGCTGCTCCTGTACGGCTTCGAGGCCGTCGAGGACGAAGACGTACGGCTGGCTGCTCAGCAGCGAGGCGACGATCTCGACACGGGCGCGGCCGTCACCGCAGTCCTCGGAGGTGATCCGGCCGCCACTGACGAAGTCGAGGGCGGCCTCCAGGAAGTCGTCGGCCCCGGCGCGTTCGGCGAAACTCCACCAGAAGAAGCGCGGCGCCCCGGACTCGTGCCCGTCGTGGCCACTCCCGCCCCTGGCTGCCCTGGACCGGCGCTCCAGCCACTGCCGGGCGATGGTGGTCTTGCCCTCGCCTCCGAACCCGATCAGCCCCACGACCAGGGTCTCGGGATCGTCGGCCGCCCGGTCGGTCTCCGCGAGGAGGCTCTCGCGCGCCACCCACTCGGTCAGCGGCCCCGGCGCGTCCTCCAGCCGGTCGGAGCGCGGCGGCTGGGCCCGGCGCAGCAGGCCGTCGTCCATCCGCGGCGGCTCGGCGTGCTGCATGGGCAGCGGGTCGGCTCGGACGACCAGGGAGAATGGCGGGAAGCTGACGAGGTGCGCGTTGACTGCCCAGGCGGTGTCGCGGTCCTCGGCGGTGCCCGCCGAGCCCCACTTCTCGGAGACCATCCCCACCACCAGATTGCGTGTGCGGTCGAGTACGGGGGCTCCGCTCATGCCTTCGGCGATGTCCGAGGACCGGAGCTGGACAGGCTCCTTCATGAGGGAGTGACCCTCGGGCGCCTCGATCTCACCCATGATCATGCCTTGGGCGAGGAGCCCCTGGTACTTGCCCAGCCGGCGATACCCGTAGCCGATGAACTCATTCCACGCCGACGCGGCCGCGTCGCCCAGCACGGCGACTCTGCCTGCGGGGATCAGGCCTTCGGTTCTGAGGCAGACAATGTCGTCGTCGCTGTCGGCGCAGAACGCGACGACTTTGGCCCGCTGGGTCAGAGCCTTCCAGTGGTCCACGGCCGGGAAGTGGACGTCGACCTCCGGGGCCGGATGGGCCCGAGCATCGAGCCCGCCCGCCTCCAGCACATGCCTGCAGGTGACGATCAGTCCCTGCCGGGCGATCGCCACCCCGGTTCCCAGCGTCTCGCCGGTGTCGGGCAGCGCGACCCGTACGGTAATGAGCCTCACATTCTGAAGTCTGACCAGGTATTTGCTGTTTGAATCGGTGGTCATGGACGGTCCGAGCTCCAGGTGAGCCGCACGGTGAGCGAGGCACCGGCGCTGGCCTTGGCGATCAACGCGCCGCTTTCGGCGTCCAGCGTGATACCGAACTCGACTTCGACCTGGTCGGGGCGGCGCGGCAGTGCATCGACCGCGGCTTCGACCCGTCGCGCCATCGAACGGATGGTGCCCATCGCGGCGTCGACCGCGCCCTCCGAGCGGCGGGCCAGGTCGGCGGGGCTGGTCGCGACCTGCCGGAGGCCTCGCCCCTGCGCGAACTCGACGAGCACATGGCCGCCGTCCGGCGAGGGATCGATGCCGTCGAGTTCTGTGCGCGTACCTGCGTCGTGTGCCGCCATCAAGCCCTCCCCCGTTGCCCCCGACGGGCCCACTCCGCGGGATTCTCGTACGAGCTGCCAGGTGCGTCAACTCTCCATGTTCCCGGGGGCGTTAGGGCCACACCGGCGGCATCGGGACTCCACCGCCGGTGGAGACATTCTCAGGCAGATGTGATCGCTGTCGGAGCGGCCGCATCCTGCGCCTACCGTCCGAGGGTGCGCAAGGCTCCGTGACGGTCGCACAGATGTGATCGCTGTCGGAGCGGCCGCATCCTGCGCCTACCGTCCGAGGGTGCGCAAGGCTCCGTGACGGTCGCAGACTGCCTCGTCAACCCCGGCCGGCTGGGTGGTTGGTGCCCGGCTCCATGGGCCCGCCCAGCCGGAAGAGGGCCCCACCGGTTGCCGGTCGGGGCCCTCAATGCTGTCTGGTCTCAGCCCTCGTCAGTCCCGGTCACATGCGCGCCGCTGTTCCGAGCTGCGCTGACGCCGTCTCGAGCGGCGTGAGGACGGGTGCGCGGACGACCGAGGGGGCGGTGTGGCAGGTGAAACCGAGCCGTGTCAGGGCCCTGGTCACTTCGCCGGCGGTGAAGTCGCGGCGATCCTGCCCGGTGATCACTTCGCCCACCTGCTTGACGGGGAAGGTGCGGCGGCCGATGGTCACAGAGTCACCCGTGACGGGTTCAGGCTTGATGCCCCTCATCGACTGCTGCACATCACTCTTGACCAGGTCGAAGGGGAAGCGGGCAATGACGCAGCGCATAGTGCCTCAACAGGGTTGGAGGGAAGGCAGGACACGGAATGCCGGCCAGGGGAGATCAGCGTGTGAGGGTGAGGACGCCGAGGATGTATCCGTCCTCGTCGACCACAGGCGAGGTACCGAGGTTTCGGGCCCGCATGGCGTATTCCGCTTCGAGCAGCGACGTTTCGGACAGGGTGAACGGTCCCCGGTCGTGGACGATGTCCCGCAACCGCGTGTCCTCGGAGTACCAGGAGCCGCTGCGGTACGCGGTGAGCTGGGCCCGGGAGACCAGACCGGCACAGCGGCCGTCCTCACCGCGGACGATCAGGTGACCCACGCCGGCGCCGATGAGGACGGACAGGGCGACGTCGACGATCATGTCATCGCCGACCTGCGGTCCGGGTGAGGTCATGGCGTCGGTGGCGGTCAGCCCGATGCGGTCCGTCTGCCGCGGCTGCGTGAGAATCATCGTCAATGGACACCTTCTGTGTTCGGTGGATCAATGGGTCGCGGCGACCGGCATGGCTGCGATTTCACGCGGCGCTTGTGAACGAGGACGGGCGCTGCGAGGTGCCTGCCCGCCCCTGGGACGAAGCGGGGGAGCGGCGGGCCTGGGCACTGCGGCTGCGCCTGCCACCTGTGGAGGGGGCGCTGCGCTTGGGGCGCTCCACCACCGGTGCGGTAATGGTGACGGGTACACCCGAGGGCGCCTGGGCGCCGGTGATACGGCTCAGTTCGGCCTCGCCGGAGCGGACCTGGGTGGTCTGCGGGGTGATGCCGGCGTCGGCCATCAGGCGGGTCATGTCACGGCGTTGGTTCGGCAGGACCAGGGTGACGACGCTTCCCGACTCGCCGGCGCGTGCGGTGCGGCCACCGCGGTGGAGGTAGTCCTTGTGGTCGCTGGGCGGGTCGACGTTGACGACGAGGTCGAGGTTGTCGACGTGGATGCCGCGGGCCGCGACGTTGGTGGCTACCAGCACCGTGACGTGGCCGGTCTTGAACTGGGCGAGGGTGCGGGTGCGCTGGGGCTGGGACTTGCCGCCGTGCAGCGCCGCGGCCCGTACGCCGCTGTGCAGCAGGTGCTTGGTGAGCTGGTCCACGGCATGCTTGGTGTCCAGGAACATGATCACCCGGCCGTCGCGAGCTGCGATCTCGGTGGCGGTGGCGTACTTGTCGGCGCCGTGGATGTGCAGTACGTGGTGCTCCATCGTGGTGACCGCGCCTGCCGAGGGGTCGACGGAGTGGACCACCGGGTCGTGCAGGTAGCGGCGGACCAGTAGGTCGACGTTGCGGTCCAGGGTGGCGGAGAAGAGCATCCGCTGCCCCTCGGGGCGCACCTGGTCGAGCAGTTCGGTGACTTGGGGCATGAAGCCCATGTCGGCCATCTGGTCGGCTTCGTCCAGGACGGTGATACCGACGCGGTCCAGGCGGCAGTCGCCGCGCTCGATGAGGTCCTTGAGCCGTCCCGGGGTCGCGACAACGACCTCGGCCCCGCCGCGCAGGGCTCCGGCCTGCCGGCCGATCGACATACCCCCGACCACGGTGGCCAGCCGCAGCTTCAGCGACCTCGCGTACGGGGTGAGCGCGTCGGTGACCTGCTGCGCCAGTTCCCGGGTGGGAACCAGGACCAGAGCCAGCGGCTGCCGGGGCTCGGCGCGCTTGCCCTCGGTGCGGGCCAGCAGGGCCAGGCCGAAGGCGAGGGTCTTGCCGGAACCGGTGCGGCCGCGGCCCAGAGCGTCGCGGCCGGCCAGGGTGTTCGGCAGGGTTGCAGCCTGGATCGGGAACGGCACGGCCACGCCCTCGGTGCGGAGCGCCGCCAGCAGGGGCGCGGGCATGTCCAGTTCGGCGAATGCCGCGACGGCGGGCAGAGCCGGGGTGATCGTGACCGGGAGCGCGAACTCCCCCTGCTGTGCGGCGGGACGGCGTCCGTAGCCGCCGGAGCGGCTCGGGGCACCCGGGCGGCCCGGGGTGCCTTGGCGTCCCTGCGACTGCGAACGGAAGCCGCCGCCTCTGCCGGAACCGGCGGTGCCGCCCTTGCGGCTGCGGGCGTAGCGGTCGTTCGTGCGAGCTGTGCGGTTCATGCAAAACCTTCCTCGATGCGGCACGCATCCAGGAATTCTCGCCAGCAATGAGCGGCATGGAGAATTGCAAGAACGAGCCGAAGTAAGAACGAAGACGAAGCCCGGCCGCCGACGCAAAAGGCAGGGGCCGACACGTCAAAATGACTGATATGCGCCAGAGAGGCTGGGATGCCGGATCATGGAGCATCGGGCGGACCTGCGTCCGGCCGGAGCAGTGGGGTAATCATCCGCCGTACGGTGAGGAAGAGTATTGCGTCTCGCCGTATGTGAAGCCGCTGCGGCCTGGCCAACCCGGAGAATGCAACGAGCTGGGGCCCGCACCCCAAGGTGCGGGCCCCAGCTACGTCGTGCGCGTCAGCGTCAGGCGGGAACGATGTTCTCCGCCTGCGGGCCCTTCTGACCCTGTGTGACGTCGAAGTTCACCTTCTGGCCCTCCTGCAGCTCACGGAAGCCCTGGGCGGCGATGTTCGAGTAGTGGGCGAACACGTCAGCGCCGCCGCCGTCCTGCTCGATGAAGCCGAAACCCTTTTCCGCGTTGAACCACTTGACGGTGCCAGTAGCCATGTCTTATCTCCTTCGGGGCAATACCCGGTGCCCGCACTGTGCGAGCTCCGCGTCGCCGTAATGATTACCCCGTCCGGAAAGCATCCGGAAATACAGAAGTGCACGCTCCGGCAATAACGTCGGCACGGGCACTTGAAGTCTTTGGGAACCACAACTGCAACTGAGAACAACGGTAGCACGGTGCAAGCGGCTGGGCGCGGCGAGTAATATCACTCCGCCCGCCGCGCCATAAACCCTCATCGCGCATCGCCCGAATATCTGCGGCTGCGGCAATAGATATCCGGGGGGCGTGGCGCTCATTTGAGCGGAGCGGACTGTGCTGTGGTCCGGGGGTGAGGCTTCGCCATGCTCGGATGGCAGTCAGACGCCAGTCAGGAGGTGGCGGCTCCGCCCGAGTCTGCTGTGGGCCGGCGCAGTTCCTCGTTGATTCGCAGGGCTTCCTCGAGCTGGTCTTCCAGAATGACGATGCGGCAGGCTGCGTCGATCGGCGTGCCGCTGTTGACCAGTTCGCGTGCGCGGGCGGCGATGCGTAGTTGGTAGCGGGAGTAGCGGCGATGGCCGCCTTCGGACCGCAGTGGGGTGATCAGCCGGGCTTCACCGACCGCCCGGAGGAAGCCGGGGGTGGCGCCGATCATTTCGGCGGCGCGGCCCATGGTGTAGGCGGGGTAGTCGTCATCATCGAATCGATCGGTGGCGTGCGGCGGGGTTTCTGGGGTCATTTGCACCTCTTCTGGAACGCGTCGAGGGGCCCCGGTGCGTACACACCGGGGCCCCGAGGGGTATCAACACCATCTGCCGGCGCTGCGCGCTGGCTTTCGTATTCCGCGCGTCCGTCCTTGAGGTCGGAGGTGCGGGGATCGCGGATGCGTGACCGGGGACCACCTTCCAATCGGGGCCTGCGGTACCCGGGCGAACTGGCTCCGCCCGGGCGATCCTGATGGCGTGTGCTCCTCTCTGAATTCTTCGGGTTGTACTGCTCTGCACGTGCGGTGCTGCACGGCGACCCCCGGGGCCGCCCGGCCCGGCCAGCAGACCTGGGACCTTCCTGCCCTTCCTGATCCGAGGACTCCATCGCCGTGCCGTGTACTGCTCGCGCCAGTTCGTCTCTGCCGCGTATCGCTGACTTCGTCGACTACGGAAGAAACTCTAACCATGAGACCGCGCAATTTCTACCTTAGACGTGACAGATTTTTCTCATCCGGGAGAGAAAATATCTTCGTACTGCCGCAGCTCTCCGCAGCCGGGGGCCACCGCCTCGCGATGTGCTCCCGGCTGCGGGCCCGCCCCCGCCCCGGGGGCCTACCGCCGGGTCCCGCCCGGTGTGGTCCTCGCTGCGGATCTCCTGTGGGCGCCACCATCGCTGTAGCGGTCTCGCTGGGCTTGGCCTGATTGGCGACCGGGACACGCAACCTGAGGACGTCGAGGCCGGGCACGCGGTACGTAACTCCTACTACCGGGCGGCTAGCTCACGCACCGTGGCCATGTCGCTGAACGCCAGCAGCTGTTCGCCGACGATCTGATAAGGCTCACTCCCCTTCCCGGCGACGAGGACGATGTCGTCCGGTCCTGCGGTGGACAGGGCGAAGTCGATGGCCTGGCGGCGGTCCGCGCACCGCTCGAAGCGGGTGCCGGTCGCCACCAGGCCGGGCGTGATCTGGTCCAGGATCGCCTCGGGGTCTTCGTAGCGCGGGTTGTCGGAGGTGAGGACGACCAGGTCGGAGAGGGCCCCGGCGATCTCACCCATCCGTGCCCGTTTGGTGGTGTCCCTGTCGCCGCCGCAGCCGAAGACGGTGATGACCTCTCCGGTAGCGAACTCCCGGATGGCGGTGAGGACTTTCTCGAGCGAGTCGGGGGAGTGGGCGTAGTCCACGATCACAGACGTGCCGCGGGTGGTCTGGAATCGTTCGAACCGCCCAGGGACCGGCGGCATCCGGTCGAGCGCGGCGACCAGTCCGGCCAGGTCGTGTCCCAGGAGGTGGCAGGCCGCCACGGTGGCCAGCGCGTTGGCCACCGAGAACCGTCCCGGTACGGGGATCGCCGCCGGGTACTTGTATCCGGCGTGCTGGAGGGTGAAGCGCGTGCCGAAGGCGTCCATGCTCAGGTCGCTCGCCCGGTAGTCGGCCTCGGCGTCGAGGGCGTAGGTCGTGACCGCGCCGGGCATCATCGCGCCGATTCCCGCGCCCACAGGGTCGTCCGCATTGACCACCGCGCGCCGGCACAGCCCTTGGAACAGGCGCAGCTTGGCATCCCGGTAGTTCTCCATGGTGCCGTGGTCGTCCAGGTGGTCCTGGGTGAGGTTGGTGAAGATGCCGACGTCGATGAAGGCGTGGTCCACCCGGTGGGTCAGCAGGCCCATCGACGTGGCCTCCAGGACTACGGTGCTCACCTCGCGGTCGCGCATGTGGCCGAGCAGGTACTGGAAGTCCGGTGACTCCGGTGTGGTCAGCACTGATCTGGGCATGGGGATCAGTTCATCGCCGATCCGGCTGCCGGCCGTCCCGATCACGCCCACCCGCGCGCGTTCGGCGATCCGCAACACGGACTCCACCATGTACGACACCGATGTCTTCCCGTTGGTGCCGGTGACGGCCACCATGTCCATCTCGCGCCCGGGCTCGCCGTAATAGCGGGAGGTGACGACCGCCGCCGCCGTACGCGTATCGGGGACTCGTACGACGCACACTCCGGCTCCCGGGGCAGGCACCGCCGTCGGCAGGTCGGACACCGAGGCGTCGACGAGGACCGCGACGGCGCCGCGCGCCAGGGCGGGGCCGACGGCTTCGGGGCCGCCTTCGCGGTGACCGGGCACCGCGATGAACAGGGACCCCGGCGAGACGCGGTGGGCGTCGAAGCATGTTCCCGCGGTGATGCGCGTCTGCGGATCGCCCAGAAGGACCTCGTGGTCGTGCCCGGCCAGCAATTCGCTCAACTTCACAGGGGGTCCTCTCGGGGTGCGGACAGGCCGGACGTCGGCCGTCACCGGCGGTGGCGACGGCACGTCGAGCAGCCGCGGGAATGGTGCAGGGATGCGGGGTGGTGAGGGACAGGCGATAGCCGGGTGTCCCCGGAAAGCGGAAGAACCGCAGAAAAGAGGAGAAAGCGGCCGCGAGTGGTGTCGGAAAGCTCTGCGGGCAGAGAAGGGGATCGGACCCGGTCCGACAGGAAGTGGCTAGCCGTGGCCGTGCAGTGCGCGGCAACGAAGCCGGGGCGCACTGGGGCACAGCACGCGGGGGGCCCCTCGCAGGCACTCCCTCATCGCGTGTGTGCAACCCATGGGTGGAGTGTACGTCGCGTACAGCGGACCCGACCCCCGCCCGCGGGCACCGTGCGCGCAAGCGCACCGTCACGGCTTTCGATCCGTGTCGGTCATGAGCCTTGTCGTCGGCGCTGTGCGCATGGCGCGGAGTCGAACTGCCCACTCCACGGCCCTGGCACCGTCACCCCACTGAGCGCCGACGGGGGGAGTGGCCGCTCCGGACGAAGGCTTGAGCAGCGGTGCAGTGGGCTGCGCAGACCGTACGGCAGCCGGGCATTACGGCAGGACACGAAGACCTCCGTGCAGTGCGTGCCTGGACAGCTCCACCGCATCGGAGGTCTTCGCCGGCGCACGTGATCAATGCACCTTGTACGAGCAGAGGTCCCGCGAGACCCTCGCCGGGTTGTCGGTCGCGCTACCGTAGCCAGCGAGCGCCGAGCGCCGAGCGCCATCGACAAGTTGACGCCCCATCGGTTCGGGCAGATCGATGTGCCGTACTTCAGCGGTGAGTTGACGCGCGGCTCTGGGCGAGGCCTCGACGCCTAAGCCTCGATCCACCGGCGTGGTTTGAGAGTGATCTTCTGACCGGTTTCTGAGCCGGTTTCGGGTCGGTGGCCGTGGATGGGCAGGTGGTAT